>DAOWED010000228.1 GCA_030638685.1 Candidatus Heimdallarchaeota archaeon
AACTAAGTAAATTTAAAACTTGAGAATGGTTTGGTAAGTTACAAATTCTTCGTATGTTCATTACTGGAAAACTATTAATAACTGAAATAAGAGAGTTCTCTATGGCTAACTTCGAATTTACGCAACTTGGTATAATTCACTCCCCATATAAACAAAAAGAAGGATTACCAATTCAGTCAGCCTTCTCTAAAGAAAAAGGAATTATTGAAGTCTTCGATCAATATTTGGAAGGATTAGATAATTTGAATGAGTTTTCACATATTATTATTCTGTACTTATTTCACAAAGCTTTACCTTGGAAACTGCATCAAAAGCCTTTTTTGAGTGATTCACCAAAAGGTATTTTTTCAATTAGGTCTCCAAATAGGCCCAACCCTATTGGTTTTTCTGTTGTCCGATTACTAAAAATAGAAGAGAACAAAATAACCGTTGAAGGAATAGATGTTTTGGATAAAACTCCATTATTAGACATAAAACCATATGTACCTGACTTTGATTCTTTTCCACAAGCGTCTCAAGGATGGCTCCAAGGAAAAATAGATGAAAGAGAAACTCCGATTTCTGATAGTAGATTCTCATGAAAGATGTTACAGCTCATTACCTCAGCCCCTTATATCCCTTATTACAAACTATCCGGTGTAATTCCTTCAAAATCAATTTCGTCTACCATCATCCCAACTGTATCTTGCATTATATCGGCGCATTCGTTCAAGTATTCATTAATTTCTGGACTTTTATCCTTATAGGATATTCTAAAACTGAAGATAAGTTCCACATAACTTTCCCCGAAATAATTGGATTCAAGGCTGGGAAAACGATAAGGATTAATATCACTTATTCCATTCTTTGAAGCAAGAACTCGAGCATCAAACTCAAACTCATCAATATTTTCAAAATTATCAAGCATTTGTCCCCTAACTAAGCAATGATATCTTGAATAACCGATGAAAACCATATTTTCACTTCTCTCTTTCTTTCATCTCTCTCGGGCTTATTTTAATGCATCTACTTTACCACTTTGCCACTTCATCACATGATTTAAAATAAATAAAACCTAATATTTCCTAATGGTTCGTTCTTATTTTGAGAAGAGTGATTCTTGGGAAAATACTGAACTCAAAGTCTTAAAGCATTATAAATCCATCATGGCTGGAGAGAGAGAGCCCCGTTATAAGTTTATCAAATCTTTTCCAGTTGATTTTGATCCTGAAGCAGATTTTGATCAATTACAACTTATCCACTCTCAAACAAAGGAGGACTTTGCTGTTCATTTTGGAGAAGGTGACCTTTCTCTTCAAAAAATCCCATTCCATCAATCCTATCTCGGTTTAAAGGCAGAGTTAGTTACTAGAATTGTTCAAGAGTGCTTCTTATGTGAAAGAAATTGCGGAGTAAATCGTTTAGAGAACGAGTTAGGTGTCTGTAATGTACCAAAAGAAATGATATTATCGACAGCTTTTCTTCATATGGGAGAAGAACCTCCTCTTGTTCCATCTGGAACAATTTTCTTCTATGGCTGTACTTTTAAATGTGTTTTCTGCCAAAATTATGATATTAGCCAAAAATGGCGAGTGGCTAGTAGAAGAATAAATAGAGTTTCTCCCCAAGAATTAGCCGTTATAGCTAGAGAACTGCATAAAAAGGGAGCGAGAAATATTAATTATGTAGGAGGCGATCCTACAAGCCATCTTATGGGAATAATTAAATCATTAGAATTTTTTGACTCTTCAGTTAGCTTACTTTGGAACTCAAATATGGGGTTAAGTGATCTCGCTATGGAGTTAATAGTCGATTTATTTGACCTTTGGCTACCTGATTTTAAGTATGGTAATAATGAATGTGGTAAGAAATTCTCGCTATTTGGTGATTATTTTGATGTGGTTGCTCGTAATCTTAAGAAAATCTATGAGAAAGGCTCCAAAGAAACGATCATAAGACATTTGATTATGCCTAACCATGTAAACTGTTGTAGTAAGCCTATTCTTGAGTGGATTAGTGAAAATGTTCCTGTCAATTTAGTTAATGTTATGGGTCAATATAGGCCGCAATTCAAAGTACCACTTGATGAAAGATATTCAGAAATAAACAGAAGACCTACTTTTGAAGAAATTGAAGAGGTTAGAAACTATGCAACGGAGCTAGGTTTGAAGTGGAAATCTGTTTCATAAAATCTTCTAATACCTCATACGCTCTAATAACCATTTAAACATTCATTTATGTATTAAATAGATAGATAGGAAAATTCTTGAACTATCTAACGAATCTAAAAAATAATGGAACTCAAAGAAATGCTAAACTTCAAAAATGTTGAATGTCCTCAAAGGGGTGGAATTAACTTCTCTTGCATTATATGCTTAGATTGTGAAATTGGTACTGAAGGCTATCAACAAGTTATGCTTGAAAATATGTTTGTTGAGACCTCAATCAACTCAGCAATTATTTCTGTTGACTTGGATCTTGAATCAGATTTTGAGGGTATTCTTTTGAAAAAATTACTAGTTCAACTAAGTAGAAATTCACCCTATGTTCTCAAAGATGCACAAGAGGGAAGTGATATCTCTTTTTACTTAGATTATGATATGGTTCATCAAAATCCTGACCTAGTAAATACTATGAGTAGAATTATCCATAATTTCAAATCAATGATGCGTCAAGAATTAACAAAAGGAAGAGGGTACGTGAATAAGTGGATTCGTGAAGCAGAAAAATCAGTGAGTAGATCAATGAATGCTTGAGTTTGATAATAACTAGCTTGACTAATTAAATTAAAAAAATCATGAAAAAATCTAATGGGAGAGGAGAGTTTTGTTCTTTAAGAGCGAGAAACTGATGTAGTAAAACTATAACCTGTTTTTTTCCTCTCAGTATCAATCTCTACAAATTTATCGGCAATATAGCTATATTCAGGTGGGAAAATGTTTCTCAAAACTTCACTAAACTCTGAAACAGGTATAATTTCAATCTTACCTTTGTATTTATTCTCTATTAAAACATCTTCAATATTCTGTTGTGGAATAATCACTCTTTTGACACCTATCGTAGCAGCAGCTTCTATCTTTGCAGTTACTCCACCGATAGGTAGAACAACTCCACGAACACTCAAGCTACCAGTCATAGCCGTATCTTGTCTTATTGGAGCATTTTCTAACGCCGAAATTACTGCAGCTGCAACGGTTATACTTGCGCTGTCTCCTTCAACTCCACCTGGTAAAATGCCTATGAACTGAATATGAACATCCATTCCACTGATTTCAAATCCTACATATTTCTTGAGTAAAGCTGAAACATTCTGAACTGCCTCTCTGGCAATGACCCTAAGTTGACCAGTTGCAATGATTTTTCCTTCTTTTTGAGAACTGGCTGGAGTGATCTCTGCTTCAATAGGTAATACTATTCCGCTACTTCTTCCAAAGACTGCTAACCCGTTAACTCTGCCTGTGATTGATCCCTCAGTAGTTACTAAGTTGTATTCAAGTCCTTGCTCGATCATTGTATCAGTTATTTGTCCTTCTAATGGTCTAGATAGGGCTTTTGCATTTACTACTGTTTCGGGATCTACTACTGTTTTTCCGAGTTCAACCGCAAGGTCTCCTGCGGCTCTTACTAATCCTCCAAGGTCTCTTAGAAGAAGGGAAAGATGATGTTTTCTACCAGCTCTTCTTCTTGCCTCATAGATTATTTCTTCAACAGCTGCTTTTGAAAAATGGGGAATACGATGATCCTTGGAAACTTCTTGGGCAACAAATCTAGCTAGCTTTCGTCGATTCTCCATATTATCTGGCATAGTCACTTGCATGACAAGCTCATACCCCATCCCTCTTATACGGGATCTTAAAGCGGGATGCATATTTCTTATTGTTTCCATGTTTCCTGCCACTATCATGATAAAATCACATGGGACGGCTTCTGTTCTTACCATTGCCCCTGAACTGAGTTCTGATTGACCTGTTATTTGATATTTTTTCTCTTGGATTGCAGTGAGTAATTGTTGCTGTGATTTCATATCTAATGTTGCAACTTCGTCAATGTAAAGCACTCCTCTGTGAGATTTATGAATTAATCCTGCTTCAACTCGTTCATGAGCGGGTGTTCCTAAATTACCCGATTGGAAGGGATCGTGTCTAACATCTCCAAGTAAAGCCCCTGCATGTGCCCCTGTCGCATCATTAAACGGCGCATGATCTATTTGACTATTATCGACCAGAATTTTAGGCATAAGAATTTCTGTTCTTGTTCTTATCTGTGAGAAAATCATGAAAGCAATTAACGCCACAAAAATTGCCATGAGGACTGTTTCAAAGGTTCGTCCAATAACAATAGCTAAAACGATAAGTGAGATTGGTATTATTATTGCAAGCATATTCTTGAAACTTTCACTCTTTCTGGCTCTTTCGTTTGCTAAGTCAACTCTTACTCTCCCATCTCCAGCATGTAAGCTAATAATTCTAGGGTTATTGGGATCTTTTGTATTTGGTAAACAAAGCAAATCTTCAAGCCGTTCTTTAGGTAATAACTCAGTTAGTGCTTGCCCAATCATGGACTTTCCTAAACCTGGTTCACCTATTAAACTCATATGTCTTTTTTGAATAGCTGCTTTAGAGGCGATTTTTACAGCGTGATCTTGTCCAATGACTCGATCAATTAATCTTGGTGGAACACTTATTTCTGATGTTGTTTCAAAGTCTATGTCAAGTATTGGTTCGTTACTAGTGTCTTTTTTGGTTGTTTTTTTGTTCATAAAATCCTTCTCACGCGTCTATCGCTTCTTAATTAATTAGGGCACAAAAACGATATAAAATAATCGATTTCTGTTTCTTTATTATTCGTCGAACATACAAAAGTATTATGTCACGGCAAATATCTTCTCTTATACGGTTTAAGTTTCCGTAAACCTGTTTTCACAAACTTACTGATTATTTTAATCATCAGAAGGCTTGACTTTTTCTTCGTATTTTCGTTTTCTTCCTCGTTTTCCCCTACTTTTAGTTCTTTTTTCTTTAATTACAAACACTTTTTTGTTCACTAGTTCTTGTGGTTTGTCACTAGTAACCTTTATACCTACAAATGGTTGTTTTACCGGTCCTAATATGCGATGAATTGTTCCTATATCTTCAATTGCTTCACTTACTACCTTAGCTCCATATTGAGGAATGAATTCCGCCCCTTTAACAATTAATAAGCCTGATTCTGAAAGATGACTCACTTTGCCTAGAAGTCTTATTTGTGGAGTCTTCATAATTTAGCCACCAAAAGTTACCTTTTAGCACTTTTTGTTCGTCTTCTAGCTCTTTCTTCTGCTTCTTCTTCTGCTTTTGTAAGTTCTTTCTTCTTAGAAACAGCTTTTTGAGCGAGAGCAGCTATTTTTGTAATAACTTCTGTTTTTGAAAATTCAGCCACCCCTTCTTCTGACCTTTCAAACTCGACTATAATTCTCCCCTGTCTATTCCACCATCGTTTTGAATAGTATTTATCTTTCTGGACCGTATAATTAAGCTTAAGCTTTGATGAAACAAAAGATAACTTGTTTATTGATGGGTTCTCAACAGCTTTATTTCGAGAAATTCTTCTTCCTTCTGCTCTACTTAGGTTTACGTCAAAATACTCAGGGTAGATGACGTATTGATTGTTTGATTTTTGGCGTCTTCGCCTTAACATTTTTCAAACCTCTAAATCTAAAAGGGAGAAGCGAAACTATTATTCAGGCACTTCTACTTGTTCTTTTAATAGAACACCAGAAATTGATCCATGCTGACCTGGTCGACTTGTAACTTTTACTCTGCCAAGCTCGGTTGCTAGCACAGCTCCTTTTGTGATAATTCGTCTTCGTGAATAATATCTTGATGCGGGATTGACCTCTACATCATCAATTTTTACGTTTTTACTAATTCCTGTTTCAGAATCCATAACATTAACGAATTGATCAGCCAATACTCTAACTTTTCGATTTCCCCCTCTTGTACGAATTAGTTTTCTTCTAACTTCACCAATTGCTGTTTCAGCTGAAGGTCGTCCCATTTCACTTAGTCTTTTCTTTCTTATGCTTTTGAATAAGCCACCTGTAATTTTTCTTCTTGAACGACCGTGATCTTTTACCATTCTTAAATTCACTCTCTTGCATTATTTTGCTGTTATCTTTTCTAATCTTGTTATCTTTTAAAGCATGACGATTGAACACAACTACTTTATCACGCTTCTCTATGATTTTCTCACTCTAACCTCTTCCCATTTTTATCACTATTAAGTTACTTCATCTTTGTTTTCCTTTTGTTTTATTTTCAAAAGGGTCATTTGGCGCTTAACTGTCGCCTAAATTTCCAGCAACGAAGGACTTTTTTTACAAAAGGATAAACTGGTTAAGAAGATACTATGGCACCGAAGAAGAAAAGAGTAAAAATGGTAAAATGTAAGCCATGCGCAAAAGAATTTAATCCTCAAACAGAGTTGACCGCAGAGAAGACTTGGAACGTTTTTTCACCAATGCCGGACAAGAAAGGGAGAATAACCATAACACAAATGGCAACTTTCAGGTGCCCTAGCTGTGGAAAAATCCTTAGAGGTTCATTAGGCTCAAAGAAAGCAGATGTACCTGAAGGATATAGGACTCATAAACAAATTGTCTCTGAATCAGTTGCATCCGGAGAAAAATTCAATTTAGATGAATTAGCTGATGAAATGGGCGTTAAGATAGAGAACCTAACGAAAGTAATTCTAGCACTAATCAAAAAAGGTGAAGCCAAAGGACAAGTAAAGGGCAGCGAATTCATCCCAAATTAAGGTGGATTGAATGAGGATCAGCCAAGAGGCTCTTAAAGCCCTTGAAGAAGTTTTAACAATCTTTGATCAAGAGGAAAAGAACGCTCTCATAAAATCACTTGTACCAAAAGCAAAGCAAATACCTATGAGAGAACCACTTCAGAAACTTCACAAAGAATTTGATGGCTTACCAGCTGATTCATTAAAAAGGCTGTGGGAGGAGGCTGAGAAAGCTCTATCATTAAGAATGGAAGGGGATCTTTATTCGTACGATATCGAAGAGCAGCCAATCTTAGACAAAAAAGAATTGGAAGAACTATTGAGTGCAAATTTAAAGGGAGCACATGAGATTTATCACTTAAGAAATGACCCAAAATTGTATTTAATACGGTCGGGGCAAAAAACAACAAAGTCAACTGAAAAATTATTACTTAACAGTAGAAAATTAACTAATAGAGCCTTTCTCTATCCGGAGTATGGATTAGCAATTGTTAAAGGGAATAATACTTTTCAGAAGAAAATAAAAGAATTTGGCAGTAAAAGTCTAGCTGAGAATTTTGGACCAAAGTCAATCAAAGCGTTAGATATCAAAAACTACGCCAGAAAAACGGAAGGAATAACTTTTCTTGAAATAGCCACTCCACATGAGATTTCAGGATTTGATGGAGTTGATAAGATGCAATTCTATGGCAAAGATATTGCAAAAGGGCTTTATGGTTTACAAAAAAGGCATGATATAAGAATAAATTTTGCAAATGTAGGACCGTGGGTAGGTATCTCCGATGGAGTGCTTCATCTGAAAGTAGGAAAAACAGTTACGCTTCATAATTACTCAAACCTGGCAAAAATCCAATTATTAATAGAACAATAAATGTAAATTGTGTACCTAATAAACTCTTAAAGTTCTGAAAGGGATGATTTGAAAGTCAGAAGATCATAATACTTCAGAAACTTCAAAATTTAATAGCTTCAGATAAAAATTAATTTTTATTTAACAATTGAGATAATCCATTTACAAAAGACAAATAAAGGATATGGTATCGATAAAATATGAGATATGGAACACTATCTTTTTAAGGTATGTGCGATATATTATCATTTAGAGTAAAGTTACTCTAAGGAATTTATTCCAGTAATCACTGGATATAGATGAGGTAAAGCGTTTGGAAAGTTTTAAAGACCCATTAGTCATAGTTGACGACCCCAGTCCGAGATATTCACCTCGAATTAAAGTAAGAATGAGCTTCGATTCAGCATTAGAATTTAGCATAACTGAATTTATTGAAAGATCAGAAAGAGGCTTTGTGACACAAGAAGAAATATTCAACTATTTTGGTCATTATCCACAGACGAAAAGAAAAGTCAAGGACTTATGCCTTAGTAATATACTTCACAAAGAGATAATTATTTCAAAAGGACGAACTAAAAGGATATTACTGCGAAAAACAAATCATGATTTAAGTGAGTGGAACACACTTAATGCGTGCCCTTGTTTTACCTGTTCAACTCACGAAGAGTGTTCAATTAATAATCCCGTTTCACCTGTGAATTGTGCAGCGTTTAATGCATGGGTAGCTTCTGATATGCCTGAAGGGCATCCAAGCACAGATTTCTTACTTAACAAAGAAAAAGTGAAGAGCGAAGTCTCAGAAAATGAAGCATCAGAAAATGAAGCATCAAAAGAAGTAGCAGAAACAGCTCAAAAATAGTATGCTAAGAAGATAAAATCAAAAAAAAGAGTCTAATTAGCAAAAAGGAGAAGGGACGGAATTTTGAATATATTAATACTGGAAAGAAGAATTGATTGAACATCTTTTTAAAGAAAAAAAAGATAACTAATTTTAACAAATAAAGGCTAATATTGAGTATAAAATAAGAAAATCAATGTTAGGAGATGATCTAATGGCATCAGAAGAAAATTATGCGCTTTCTGAATTGACAGATTTGGAAAAAGAAATCCCATGTTTTCATTGTACAGTTAGAAGGAAATGCGCAAGGAGAAATAAGATCGATCCAGTTACTTGTGAACTAATGGATAAATGGATTTATTCACTGATAAAAGGAAAACACCCAGTAGAAAAGATACCCCTTTATTTGACAAGAAGATACGGAGACGAGGAAATAGAATATGAGCAGCTTTCAGGATGAAAGAAAAAAAGACCAGTTTTTCTTGAAGGCGAAAAGGGAAGGATTTAGATCAAGAGCATCATATAAGCTAGCTCAAATACAAGATCATTTCAAAATAATACCACATGGAGGGTTAGTGGTAGATTTAGGGGCAGCACCAGGAGGGTGGAGTCAAATGGCGTCAGATGTAGTGGGAAATGGAGGGGTAGTGATAGCTTTAGACATAAAGGATATAGCCCCATTTAGAAGAAAAAATATCATCAGATTAAAGTATGATATGAGAGAGGAAAAACTAGCGGAAATAATACATGAGCATATAGATGGTGAGGTAGATACTGTACTGTGTGATGTAGCAGGAGATGTAACAGGAAACTGGACACTAGATCATAATAGACAAATTTATCTGGTGCAATTAGCACTAACAGCAAGTTTTAGGATATTAAGAGAAGGGGGAAATTTTGTAAGCAAGGTATTTCAAGGGGAGTATGTTAATAAACTGGAAGAAGTAGTAAAGAAGTGTTTTGAGGAAGTAAGCTGGTATAAACCAACAGCATCAAGAAAAAAATCAGCAGAAGTATACATTGTAGCTAAGAGGTATAACGGTAAAAAATTAGATCCGATAGAAGAAATGGAATAAGATCTATACTGAAACAAAATATTTATGAGAGATGGAAAAAAGAACAAGAAAAGGAACACTGAGAGCTAAGTGAGAACTTAGTAACTGGAAGACAAATAAAAAAACGAAAACTTCCTAAAACACCTCTCTAAAGCCCTAAACGCGGATCGGTGGTCAAGCTTGGTACGATACGTCCTTGGGGATCTCGAAGAGATCTTCGAGGGCAAATTGGACGTGATCGTGAGTTCAAATCTCATCCGATCCACCATTTTCTTATTTTATTCTTTCTTTTTTTTATATTCTTCTATTGAACGCTCTCTGTAGATCATTTTGCAGATTAATTTCTTCTTTATTCTTCGGGTTTATTATTTTGAATTCCTTGAATAAGAAATAATCAAAAAAGTCTTTTGAAGTATTTATCTGAATACCTCCAAGTAGAGCAATGTTTCCATCGAAATCTTTTGGGATGATTTTTAGAATTTTTTTGTAAATTACATCATATACAACCTCTGTCAGTGTTAACAATGGCTCTGGTGATGCAGTTATCATTGGGAGTGATTGTTCGATTATTGTTTCCATGTATTTTTGTTGTTCATCCCATTCATCATCTCGTTGATTTATGCTTGTTCTAAATTCTTTGTCCATAAATTGATTATATGCCGTAATTGCTGATCCACATGTTGGGGTTTTCTTAGTCATACCTCTCCGAATTATGTTTCCTAGTTTTCCTAGCTCGTCAATTCCAATGTGAGACGCAAATAGAATGAATAAGTTTCCATTATCAGGTTTGTGACTAGAAAAAGCATTAAATCCTGTAACTCCCGTAAAGGGTATTCCTCCCAAGCCTGCTAATGGGAATATATTTCCCCACGTTGTTCTGAAATTAGTTACAAAATCATTTATTTCATCTGGACAGCAACTAGTTCCAAATAATGTGTTTTCATGAGTGAAATTTTGTTTTTGTAATATATTATTTACTTCTCTGGTTACAATGTCTCCCCGTATTGCATGAGGAAAATATTTCAGTATTTTTTCTTTATACTCTGATGATAGTTCTTTTGGTTTAAACATGTCAGTATTCCTCAACTTTAACCCTCTCCTCCATTAATTTAAGATTTTCTTTTGCAAAAAGACAATAACTTGGAATGGAAATGTGCCAAAATGAATTGTTCTGGAAACTCTCATCCGGTCCACCTTTTTTCTTCATTTTTCTATTCTTTCCCAATCTTTTTTTACTTTCTTTCTTTTTCTTACTTGGTTCTTTTTCCCTTGGTGTTAATTATGAGTGGTCCTTTTCGTCGTTACTTGCAGCATGAAATTGATAATCTTAACCTTCACCTTCCTCATGAATTTAAATCTCTTAGTTCTCTTCTTTCTTCTCCCTCTCCTAGTGTTCTCACTCGTGATGGTAAATCTCACTCTTTTATCAAATCTGAACTAACTTTTCTTTCTCAGCTTCTTCCTTCTGACCTTTGGCCTCTCTTACAGCTTCCTATCCAAATTATTCGTCGTCGTGACTTAGGTAGTGGATTTTTCGTAATTGCTGGTTCAAAGATTCAGTTTTATGTCTGTCTCCTCCTCTTGGACCTCGAAGATCGCTCATATCTTATCTTTTCTGAATCTGATCCTCCCTCTAAACAAACTTTTACTCGTCTTGAAGTTCAAATTCTTAGACGTAAACTTTCCAGCTGTTCAACTATTGGTTTTTCTTAAATGAGGTGTAAAAAGTGTTTGGTGGTCTTGATGAAGCTGGTCGTGGTCCTGTTCTTGGTCCTTTAGTTGTTGGTTTTGTTGTTGCCTCCAAGGAACAACTTTCCAGTTTTGTTGATGCCGGTGTTAAAGATTCCAAAAAACTTTCACCTATAAAACGTTCTAGTCTATTTGACTTCATTACCGACAACTCTCTTCTAGCTATGTCTCTTCCCGTTACAGCTTCTCAAATTGATTCTGATCGCTCTTCTGATATTTCTCTAAACACTATCGAACGTTCTTTAATGCTTCAAGCTCTTTCTTCCACTTCTCTCCCCATTAAA
>DAOWED010000223.1 GCA_030638685.1 Candidatus Heimdallarchaeota archaeon
ACTCCATTATGTGGGTTTAGAGGAAGCAAGGTATAGGGAGATGAAAACTTTTTCACAAGGAATGCTTCAAAAAGTAAAACTTGCAACAGCACTTGTTCATGATCCATTATTACTAATCTTAGATGAGCCAACCGCTGGTTGTGATCCAGATAGTAGAGAACAAATATTAAAACTGATAAGGGAACTGGGTAAAGATTATGGAAAAAATATACTGATATCATCTCATTTACTACCGGATATTGAATTTTGTGCTGATAACGTAATAGTTATGTCTGAAGGACAACAAATTATGCAAGGCGATCTTAAGAGTATATTACAGCAGCATGATACGCACATTCAGCTAAAGATAATGGTTTCTGGAGATTATGAATTATTTGCTTCCATTTTAGCGAAGAACGGTTTTGATGTAACAGAAGTAGCAGAAGAAATAACATGTCTGATTGAAAATAAAAAATCAAATGGAGAATTTCTGGAGATCTTTAAGCTTGCTAAAGAAAATGGTATGGATGTAAGAATGCTCTCCCCTTATAGACAAAGGCTAGAGGATGTTTTCTTGGAAGCAATAAAACGAGATACCGAGGTTGAAGAACATGAATGAATCAGATACTTATCTTGAAAAATTTGGATACAGAAGTTACAAAGGTCCAATAGACTCTCGTCGAAGGCGGATAATTAGTCTTATCCGCTTTGAGGTTGTTTCAACATGGAGTAGATCAACTTTTGGTAAAGTTCTTCTGATCTTTCTTGTTGGTATGAATTTAATCACAGTTATGATTTTAGCGTCAATTAGTGCAGCAATGGACTATTCTGATGAACAACAAAGAGATATTCTCAACTCATTTATTGCAAGGTATCTTCAGTTTGGAGATAGCACGATTGTAGCTGGGACGAATGACACTTTTTCATTTAGTATGCCCCTCGGTATTTTTATCATAGCGTTGTTTGCAATAGCTGGTTCTGGTATGTTTGCAGATGATAAACAAGGTAAAGTAATAGAAATCTATCTTTCAAGACTTCAAAAAAGAGAATACGTTTTAGGAAAAATAGGAGCTATTATGGTTTATATCAATCTTTTTCTTATGGTCCCATTGTTAATCACAGGTGGTTTATACGTTCAATCCTTTGGGTTAGATCATCTAGCAATGCTAGATTTCTATTTTGGAATTATTCTTTTCAGTTTAATTACATCCCTTCTTCTAGGGTTATTAGTACTATCTTTCTCCATTCTTGTTGAAAAAAGAGCCTATGCCAGCTTAGGATTTTTCCTACTTTATTTAATAGGATCTATTATTGCTCAGATATTGATGGATATAGATAGTGCAAATGAATTTCTACTTCTTTTATCTCCTGAGCAATTCTTGACTTTACTAGCTTTCATCTGCCTAGGAGATTTTCATTTAGGTAGATGGACTGGTTGGACTCCCGAACCTTTTCTTTTAGACGATGGAAAAGGGCTGGAGTATTATCATGTTTTATTAACTACAGCAATAGTACTTGCCGTCCTTTCTCTATTCCTATCCTATAGGATCCGGAAAATGACAACGGAGGAATTATAATGTCAAAGTCAAAAAACAATTTTGAAACTATCGGAAGACTTGAACATGCAATAAAAGCTTATGGAGAAGTTGTGGCAGTAAGCGATATTTCCTTTTCCATAAAAAGAGGAAGTATAGTGGGCTTTATAGGTCCTAATGGCTCTGGAAAATCAACTTCTATACGATTACTTCTTGGGTTAATAAAACCACAGTCAGGAATAGCCACTCTCTTTGGGGTAGATCCTTTTGTCAATTCACAAGTGAAAGAATTAGTTGGTTATGTACCTGAAGAAAGTGTTTTTCCACAATGGATTACAGCTGAAGAATATTTGACTACTTTTGCCCGTTATCATCTTCCACGAGAAGTTGCAAAAAGAAGAGCAAATGAGGTTTTGAAAGAAGTTGATCTTCTTGATGTTGCCAATAAAAGAATAAGGCAATTTAGTAAAGGTATGAAGCAAAGAATGAAGATTGCTCAAGCTTTCATCCACAAGCCTGCTTTAGTGATTGGTGATGAGATTTTTAATGGTCTTGATCCTCTCATTAGACATAATATGTTTGAGCTGATTGAACGTTATCGGAGTGAGTATAATACTACCTTTTTCCTTTCTTCACATATTCTATTTGAAGTAGAACGGCTTACAGATAAAATAATCTTGCTCTATAAGGGTCGTACCATTGCTCAAGGCTCACCTAAGAAAATAAGAGACCTTATCCAAGATCAACCTCACTCTATTCAAATAACTACAGACGATAATACGAAGCTGGCATCCTTATTGATTAATTACAAAGAAAGCATTGATGATAAAACGGTTTCTAGTATTCAATTCCAAAACGATGCAAGAACTGATGATAAGCAACTCTTAGTGCTTACTCACAATCCTCGACAATTTTATGAACAACTTACTACTTTAGTCGTTGAAAATGAAATTACGATAAGAGAACTTAGGTCTACTGATGAAGGGCTAGAGAACCTCTTTATGACATTAACAACAGGGTGATAAAAATGGAAAATGTACAGATTAATACATTAGAACATATTGAAGCAACACTTGCTGAAAGAACAACTCCAGAGATTTTTAATCATGAGTTTAATCAATTTAAGATTAGCCTTCTGCTAGCCTTTAAGACATTATTTTTTAGCAGAAAATGGCTTCTTTACGCTATTCTTTCTTTATTCCCAATAGCTCTTTCACTACTAATTGATGAAAAATTAATGGGAAGTGAAACAGCTGAGGAAGCTTTTATTGGTTATTACTTGGGATTTATCTTCTTATTACTGTTTACTTTTGGCTGTTTACTAACTGCTTTACCTGTTTCATCCGATGAAATAACAGATCAAATGATGGACTTATATCTGGTTAGACCGGTAAGAAGAGAAACGTTATGGGCTGCTCGATGGGTTGCCGTCAATGTATCAGTAATCCTAGTTAATGCTATTTTAGCCCTACTTACCTTCTTTTATTTCTCGTTGTTTGATGATAGAGGCAGCGCAATAGCCGTTATGAGTAATAACATGGATGTTTACTGGCAAACAATCATATTCATCTGCTTAGGAAGCCTTATGTACACAGGTGTTTTCCTTTTAGTCGGAATAATAGGAAACAAAGGTTTTACTTTTGGCTTAATTCTGGCACTTTTTGAGCAGTTCTTTCTAACTTTTCTATTCCTTGAGAATGAACCACTTATTCCCAGAACAAATATGTTCAATCTTGCAGATTGGCTCTATTCAGATGACCTTTATGAATATCATCAGTTACCAAGTTCATTATCAGTTGCAGATAGCTTGATTTATACCGTGATTTTTTGTTTGGGTACCTTTGTACTTGGTATTTATTACGTGCGTAAAAAGGAGTTCTAGGAAGTCGAAGAAATTTAAACCTTACAAAAATCACAAAAAAAGAAGTATAACAAGGATTATACTTCTGCCAATTTTATTTGGCTCTTAACTAAGTTATAGTAAGCTCCTTTCTTATCGAATAATTCTTCGTGAGTACCTGTTTCAACTATTTTACCAGCATCAATAACTGCAATATTATCGGCATTTCTGATCGTTGAAAGTCGATGAGCGATAATGAAAGAGGTTCTTCCTTTCAATAAAAGTTTGATTGCTTTTTGGATTTTAATCTCACTAAAAACATCAATTGAGCTAGTTGCTTCGTCAAGAATGAGTATTTTAGGGTCAGCTAAAAGAACAGCTGCAAAAACAACTAATTGACGTTGACCTACTGAAAGTCTACTTCCTCTTTCTTGAATATGAGTATCTATTCCATTCTCCATCCTTTCAACAAACCTTTTCATCCCTACTTGTTCGAGAACAAACCACATCTGTTCTTCAGTGGCTTCAGGGTTACCCATTTTCAAGTTTTCACGAACACTTTTTGAGAAGAGGAAAAAGTCTTGAGGAACAGCCGCAATTTGATTCTTAAACGAAGGAAGAGAATAGTCTAATAGATTATGCCCATCAATTCTTAAGTTTCCTTCTTGGAATTCATACATTCGGCTTAATATATTGATTATTGTTGTCTTACCTGCTCCCGTTAAACCTACAAAGGCTATTGTTTTGCCGGAGGGAACTAATAGGTTAAAGTCCTCATAAATTGGTACTCCTTCCTCATATTCAAAAAAGATCTTTTCAAATTGAACTTCTCCTTCTATTGGAGGAAGTGATGGATTGTCTTCATTCCAAGGAACTTTGGTTGGTGTTTCAAGTAATGATTTTACTCTTTCCGCTCCAGTTAGTGCTGCTTGTAACTGTTGATAAAAATTACCCAACCTTTGAACTGGTCTGAATAGAATTGCGTTATAACCCAAAAAAGCTAATAGGTCACCTATTGAAATTGCACCGTCAATTACTCTTAATCCTCCAAAAAGGATCAGTGATACACTTCCCAAAGCTGATGAAAAGAGTAATATTGGGAAAAGAAAAGCAGTAATGTCTTGAGCATAGATTTCAGCTTTAGCACTCTCTTCATTGAGTTCTTGAAAAATATCAATATTTCTCGCCTCTCGATTAAGCCCTTTTGTGACTTTTATTCCAGCAATGGATTCTGCAATATTAGCCATCATCATTGCATTAATCCTTCTTGTCTCTTTTCTCCTTTCTCGAGAATATCTTCTTCCTACTGTACCAACTACAAGAATAGGGGGTATGAGTAGAAGGGGAACTAAAGCTAAAATTGGGTCAATCATGAAAATAAAAATAAGTACTACAACGACAGTCATTAAATTAGCAATATTATCTACTACTTGTCCTCCCAGGAAATTTCGTATAGCTTCCACATCGCTTGTCACTCGGCTCATTATTCGACCGACTTCATTTTTATCGTGATAAGAAAGGTCTAATTCTTGGATGTGAGAAAAAACTTCTATCCTAAGATCATTTGTTGCATCCAGCCCTACTTCCGCCATCAAAAGAGTTCTTTTGTAGCTAAAAATAAACGTGATTAGCTGGAACGAGAAGTAAAGCAGTGCAATTATCGTTAGCTCTAACCACACTTTGTTTGCTGATGAAAAAATGGAAGTAATGGCGTTAATAGATTTATCTGAGAGGTTATCCAAAAAGCTATTACTAAATAATGTATCTGAGGCATCAGTTACTCTATCAATTGCTAGTTTGATAAGTAAAGGACCAATAGAAGTTGTTATTGAGAAGAAGACCATGTAAACTAGTAAAATGAGTAATTCTCTTTTGTAAGGAAGAGCATATTTGAACATGAACTTGTAAAGCTGCATATCAGTATAACCAAATGATCCTTTCTTCTGCTCCTTGTCTGCATCGTGGTGTGACATCTTTCTAATCTCCTTCTTGACCAGTGACTGCCTAGTCTGCTTGCTTCGTTTCACTCTCGAAGCTATCATCCCAGCTCAAATATTTTATCTGGTTTTTAACGGCATCAATGAAATCTTGATAAATACCTTTTTGTCCTCTTAATTCTTTATCAGAGCCATCTTGAACAATTTTTCCTTCATCAATCACTATTATTCTATCAACGTACTGTAAACTTGAAGGTCTTTGTGAGATAATGATTGATGTTCTTTCCTTAGAGGCACATTCAAGCGATTCTTGAATTCTTCCCTCTGTTTCTGGATCTACTGCTGAAACAGAATCATCGAAGATTAGTATTGGGGGGTTTTTAATTAGGGTTCGAGCTATAGCGATTCTTTGTCTTTGCCCTCCAGACAGTGTTACCCCTCGCTCACCAACAATAGTATCATACTCTTCCTCAAGGGAAGCTATGAAATCATGTATATGTGCAGCTTTGGCTGCTACTATAACTTCTTCTCTAGTGGCTTTAGGTCTGCTGAAAGCAATATTATCATGCAAAGTCATTGAAAATAGGAAGGATTCTTGGTGAACCACTCCCATATTATCTCTGATAGATTTCAAGGTAAGATCACGCAAATCAAAATCATCAATCATAATTCTTCCTTTAGTTGGATCAAATAATCTTGGAAGAAGATTGATTAATGTGGATTTACCAGCTCCATTCGGTCCTAAAAGAGCAACTTTCTGACCTGCAGGAATATGAATGTTGATGTCTGTTAATACTTCTGTACCGTTAGGATAGCTGAAAGATAGATTATCGAAAGTAATTGAGCCATCTATATCTTCTAAATCTACGTTTCCTTGCTCATCAGCTAAAGGATTGGGAGCATTAAACAGTTCATTTAAACGAATTGCTGCAGCGTTAGCGTCTTGAACAATAATCCCTACAAAACCTACCCATCGTCCTGGGATTGAAATTTGCATTACAAGTATCATAAAAGCAACAAATTCTCCCACTGTAATTGTTTCTTCAAAAACTAGTCCTCCTCCTAGAAGTAATAACCCCATTATCGCCATTGAAATCAAAAATACCATCCCTTCTCTAAGAATAGCTCTTACATTCATTGTTCGCATGGTTGCATCGATATAATCAATTGTTTTTTCAGTAAAACCTTCTATTTGTTCTTTCTCTCTGCCAAATGATTTGACTGTTTTTATCCCAGATAGATTTTCAGCTAAATATTCGTTTGCTACACCGTAAACATATCTTGCGTGATAAAACTTTTCTTGATTTTTCTTGGATGTTTTTGTAATAATTATAAGAATGATTGGTACAAGAATTATGAAAATAAGTGACATAAAGGGAGAAACACCCCACATGGCTATTACTGCTCCGATTACCAGCCAGATTAGGAGTAAAGTTATTCTGTATGCCCATCTTAACACATCAGAAAGAGACATCACCTCTTCAATAGTTCGCGACATTATTTGCCCTACACTTTCAAAGGCATAAAATTCCATTTCTTGATACTGTAATGTTTCATAAAGGTCATTTCTTATGCTTTCTATTATTCTTTGCCCGAACCTTGTTGCACTGAGTCTTTGAAGAATATTAAAGGTTAAATCCATTATCGCTAGCCCTAAAAGTATTATCGCTCCAACGTAGAGGCCATTCTTATCATCTAGTTCTATAACTTCATCAACTAATTTACCTACTTGTAAAGGGAAGAGTGTTTGAGTCAAAGCTATGGCTATAGAAAATATATTTACGAAGAAAAAGAAAAGCTTGTGTTGTTTAACATACGGAATTAACATCTTGAATAGTGGCTTCATATTCTTCCCTTTAATTTTGAATTATTTATCGTATTAACTTTTCACAGCCAGGGATTACTAACATCCAAAAACTGTCTTATTTATGCTCCAAATAATTAATAATAAATCTATTGAATGATTTCTTAAAATTTAATTTTAGTTGAATAGTCAATTAAAAAATACCTAGTTTGAAGGTAAAAGGAAAAGACAAAAGAGAAGAAAGGGAATAACGCAGTCCGCATAGCTCTAGAAAAAACTTTATAGTTAGGAAATAAATCTAACAGTAATGATTGATACTCCTTCGATTAAATATAAGATAATGTATATCGACGATGAGAAGGGGTTACTTACCTTAGCTAAGCAGTTTATGGAGAGAACCAATCCAGATGTAATGATCGAGTGTTATTATTCCTCAAAACAAGCATTTGAAGCGTTTGAAAAAGGTAAATTCGATGGTATCATTAGCGATTATCAAATGCCAGAGATGAGTGGGCTTGAAATTCTTGAAATAGTAAGAAAAACTAAAAAAAGCGATATACCATTCATTATTTTTACTGGAAAAGGAAGAGAGGATGTTGCTATTACTGCTTTAAATCTGGGAGCTAATCGTTACATTCAGAAAGGTAGGAATCTTAAGGCACAATATGCCGTTCTTTCAAGAGCTATAAAAAAAGAAGTTGATCATTGGAGAGTTCAAAAGGCATTACACGAATCTGAAGAAAAATATCATGAGCTATTTGAACAAGCGAGAGATCCACTTTTAATTATTGATCCTGTAGATTTGTCAATCTTAGAATCTAACAAAGCAGCTTCTGATATTTTAGGCTATTCCAAAGAGGAACTACTCAACCTTACTTTTCAGGAAATCTGTTCTACTGAACATGCTGATTGTTCAGAAGAAGTAATTAAGAAGAGAGTAAAAACCATCAAAGAGCGAATAAAGTTAGCTTTCGAGCTTGGAGGATTCAAGTATGAATCATATAATCTCCATAAAGATGGTAGCACTGCACCAGTAGAGATTTCTTTCCATAGAGTTAGTTTTCTTAACGAAGTAGCCATTCAAATTGTAATAAGAGACATAAGTCACAGAATTATAAATGCGGAAATCATTCAAAAACGGTTAGAGCTTGAAACAATGATACTGGATATTACTACTTCATTTGTAGTCTTTTCTCCAGACACATTTGATGAAAAAATCAATAATGCTTTACAGCTTATCGGTGAATATTCAAAATCAGATATCTGTTATTTATTCCTAAAATCTGACGATGGTGAACATTACAATTATACTCATGCTTGGAGTGATAGAGGGGTTAGAGCTCATATTCCTCAGCTTAAAGATCTTCCCATTGAAGCAATTCCTTGGTGGTTAAGTCAGTTAAACGCAGGTAAACATATTTACATTCCAAAAGTCTCTGAAATGCCAGAAGAAGCAAGTTCTGAAAAGGGAATTATCGAATCGGTTAATGCTCTTTCTACTCTAGTAGTTCCTGTTTCTGCAAGTGATGAATTATTAGGTTTTCTCGGGATAGCTAATAATAGAAAAGTAGCTGGGTGGGTAGAGGACGAAATTACCTTTCTAAATATCTTGGGAGTTATCATAGCTGAAGCTTTTGAGAAGAGAAAAGCTGATCAAAAATTAATAGAAAGTGAGGCAAGATATCATCTCTTGGTTGATAATTTGAAAGAGGGGGCCGTTGTGATAACTGAAAACTTGGAAATAGAATATGTCAATAAATCTATGACGGAAATAACGGGATACTCAAAAGAAGAATTGCTTGGCAGTTATCCTTCATTATACATGAACGAAGAAAACTACACCCAACTTCTTAAGAAATTTGCAAAAAGGAAGGACGGAAAACAAGAGCCTTACATTGTAGAAATTGTAAAGAAAGATAGATCAACTAATCAAGTACGCATTTCACCTATTTCATTATTTGAAAAAGCTGGTAAGTTCATAGGAAGTATTAGTTTAATAGAAAAATTAGATTAGTGAGTTAAATTGAAACAAAGATGAAAAGCGTTAGAACTAAATTATTTCTATACTTTTTTTCGGTACCTCACTATTAACAATCCAAGTGAACTGATTGTAACTAAGAACGAGCCTATTGAAATCTCATTATCATCATCTGATGATGGGTCATTTTTATCTAAAGGATCTGTCCCTGCTATTACCTCTTGATTATCAGTATGACCATCACCGTCGGTATCAGCCAACAAAGGATCAGTTTCATAAGTATTAATTTCTACCCAATCATCTAATCCATCACTATCTGAATCAGCTGATCGGGGATTAGTTCCATAAGTATTAACTTCTTCTCCATCAGTCAACCCATCACCGTCAGTATCAACTAATAAAGGATCAGTTCCATGCATATGCACTTCTTCTCCATCAGTCAACCCATCCCCGTCTGTATCAGCTATAAAAGGATCTGTCTCATAAGTAATAACTTCCAATCTATCAGTTAATCCATCACTGTCGGTATCAGCTGATAGGGGATTGGTTCCATAAGCATTAACTTCTTCTTCATCAGTCAATCCATCACTGTCTGTATCAACCAACAAAGGATCAGTTTCATAAGTATTGATTTCTTCTCCATCAGTCAACCCATCACCGTCAGTATCAGCTAACAAAGGATCCGTTCCATAAGAAACAATTTCAGGATAGTCATCTAGTCCATCACCATCAGTATCTGCTGATAAGGGATCAGTTCCAAATTGATACTCTACAAAAGTAACCAAACAATCTTCATCTTCATCAAGTAAAGGTGTACCACTTAAACGACAAAGAAAACTATCATGTAGACTACTATTGAGTGTTTCATCGAATGCATTCAAAATAGGAAAATCAGTAGACGAAGTTTCACCAGTTATTACAATATTATCATTCGAATCAAGAGCAACGGAATAGCTTTTTTCACCATAACTTCCTCCAAAGAAAGTGCTCCATAGAAGAGCACAAGAAGGATCAAATTTGGTGAGAAAAGCATCAGAAACATTTAATGTCTCATCATAGCCATTTAAAACAGGAAAATCACTAGAAGCAGTATAACCTGTTACTACTATATTATCATTTGAATCAAAAGCAACAAACCGGCCTTCAGCTCTATCTGAGCCTCCCAAAAAGGTACTCCATAGAAGAGCACCTGAAGAATTGAATTTGGTGAGAAAACCTTCTCTAGTACTATTATGACTCTCATCGAACCCATTTAAAACAGGAAAATCAGTAGATATGGTATAACCTGTGACCACTACACTATCATTAGAATCAAGAGCAATAGAATAAACAGTTTCGGCTAGAGAGCCTCCTAAAAAGGTACTCCATAAAAGAGCACCTGAAGGATTAAATTTTGTAATGAAAGCATCTCTATAAACACTTCCTAAAGTCTCATCGAAGCCATCTAAAACAGGAAAATTGGGAGAATAAGTAATGCCTATTACTACTATATTATCATTCGAATCAAGAGCAGCAGACAGACTTTCATCTGATTCTGTGTCTCCTAAGAAAGTACTCCATAAAAGAGCACCTGAAGAATTGAATTTTGTAATGAAAGCATCATTACCTCCGTTATAAGTCTCATCGAACCCATTTAAAACAGGAAAATCAGCAGATGAAGTATAACCATTTACTATTATATTATCGCTCGAATCAAGAGCAATGGAATTGCTTGATTCAGAACCTGCTCCTCCTAAGAAGGTGCTCCATAAAAGAGCACCTGATGAATCAAATTTTGCAATGAAAGCATCAGTATAACCGTCTAAAATCTCATCTAACCCATTTAAAACCGGGAAATTAGCAGAATCTGTTCTACCACTTACTATTACATTATCTTCAGAGTCAACAGCAACAAACAGACCGTTATCAGTACCTGCTCCTCCTAAGTAAGTTGACCAAAGGATTTCACCTGAAGTATCAAATTTCGTAACGAAACTTTCAAAACCTCCGTTATGACTCACATCATATCCATTTAACACCGGGAAATCATCAGAATAAGTAGTACCAGTTACTATTATATTATCACTCGAGTCAAGAGCAACAGATTTACCGGTCGAACTATATGTTCCTCCTAAATAGGTACTAAAGTATTTTCCCGTTGTTTCAAGAAGGTCAATAGATTGTTCTTTGTTAAATAATGAGTTAAATAATGGTTTTATTAATAATTCACCATTCAAAGTGTCAGATGGTTCATTCATTGCATTTACAGAGCTAGTCGCATTTAAATTAAGAAATGAACCTGTTAAAAAAATAATTATGAAAAATATTTGAAATTTTTTACTTAGCATTTTTTTCCCCTAAGAGTTTTCTATGAAAACTAACGCTAATTAATTATTAAATGTTTAGTAGAAATTTCACCTTTCTCTTATTTGAGCGGTTTACGAGCCATTATTGTGAAAGTTAACGGTATTGTTCCATGCAATTCTTTAGGCAATAACCACTCTCCATCTGATCCTTTTTTCATAAAAGGTAGATACTTATGGAAGCCATAGGGGAATTCATTTAACGATTCTATAACCAAACCGGCGTTAATTAAGGAATTCACTATTTCACTTAGGGTGTGATCCCATGAAAAAGTAGTCGAGTGATCTAACTTTTCACTTTCATTACCATAAGTAGATTCATGATCAAAAGACAATGGGTCTGAACCATGGAAATAAGGATATTTCACCTTGAACCCTTCTTTTGCTTCGTCATCAAAAACAAAAGAAAATGGATGGGAATCCTTAATGTAAAAAAGTCCTCCTGGTTTGAGAAAATAAGCTATTATCCCTGACCATCTTTTCAAATCTGGAAGCCAACAGATGGTTCCACACGAAGTAAAAACAATGTCAAATTCTTCTTCAGCTTGCAGATTTTCAGGTAAATCGTAAACATCCGATTCAATAAATTTAACATTCATTCCTAGTTCATCATTAATAGCTTTAGCAAGCTTGATACCATTAGCTGAGAAGTCCATCCCCGTTGCTATTGCTCCTAATCTAGCCCATGAAATTGTGTCTAATCCAAAATGGCATTGTAAGTGCAATAGTGTTTTATCTTTAACATCACCTATTTCTTCATGCTCGTGTGAGACAAAAGATATGCGATCAGGATCCTTCTTGAACCCTTCAAGGTCATAGAATTCTCCTTTAGCATGTATTGTCACTCGATTATTCCAGTTTGCTTTATTTATCAAGCTGTATTTTCTATATTCCTCACTGGGCATAATTAATGATTGCCTAACTTAAATAAAAGCCTAATTATTATGCAAAATACAAAAAAATCTTAAAACATGGATGATATCATGTAATGTAATTAGTATGAGTGAACATATTTCCATTGTAAAGAAAGAAGAATTAACATCAGAACAAGTTAAAGAGTTAGCTTTGTTAATGCAAGAGGAAAACTTTGAAGTTAAGGGAATTAGTCCTCCTCCATCTGATTATTTTGAGCAACTTCTGCTAACTAAGCACACTAAGTATGGTGATTCTCTCTGGGGATTATGTTTAGTTGGAGATAAAATAGTCGGGTATGGAAACATTAGCTGGAAAACTGAAGGATTTGATCTGGAAAATGCTAAAGCATGGATATTCTATTCTCTAAATGAAAGAAAAGATGAAATTAAAACGGAATTATTTGAAAAACTACTTCAAAGCTTACCAAATCATCTTAAATCTGTGAGAATGAACCATTCAACTAAAAAAGAAGCTAATTTTATCGAAAAAATGGGTTATAAAGCTGTTTTTAATAAGAGAAGAAGCATGTTGGATCTTAAAACCCTTAATCCTTCCGAAATTAAGTTAAAAGCGGAAGAAATGAGAAAAAGGGCTAGTTCTTTAGGTTTTGAAATAGTTATTTTTCAAAATGGTGATTTTTCACCTCTGGATGTTTCATCATTCGCAAAGCTGGTAAGTCATATTTCAGAAAGTATGCCTTTAGAAGGCTTGATAGAAAAGAACAGAGGCGTTACTGATGAAATGATCTATTCTTTGTATGATAAGCTCAGAAAGAAAGAGAATGAAATAATAACAGTAATAGCAATGAAAGGAAAAGTGTCGGTAGGTTATTCGGAAGCGTTAATTGAACCATTTCAGAAGGATATTGCTCGTCAGAAAAATACCGGAGTGGATCAAGCTGAAAGAGGAAATAAACTAGGTTTAACAATGAAATACCATCTATTAGATTATTTACTGAGCGAAACAACTGTTGAGTTCTTAGTAGCAAGCACTGCTTTGTCAAACAGTTTTATGATTAATGTCAATGAGAAGTTAGGTTTCAAAGAATTAGCTATTGAGAGGATCTATGAGATAAGGTTGGACGACTTTAGGTAATCCTGTTACTCTTTTGGTTTTCTTGAAGTAGAATCATTTAATAAGAATTTTACTAAATTGAGTTTATCTAAGGTGATTATTATCTCTGGTGAAATTTATGCCTTTCTTTCAATAATAGCTTATGTGGCATCAAGTGCGATGTTTAGAAGGATTGAGACTAAAGTTTCCCCATCTCAAATAAACGCTTTTAGAACTATATTCGGTGCTTTATCCTTCATTGTTATAGGCTTTTTTTTATCATTGTATGGCAATATAACTATGTATTCCATGTCTTTGATTGCTCTTCTTTTGGTTAGTATAATCTTTGGTCAAGTAATTGGTGACACTTCCTACTTTCATAGTCAAGAAAGAATGGGTACAACAATTACTTTAGCAATTACTACGACTTTTCCTTTCTTTACATTTATACTATCAATTGTCTTTCTCGATGCGAATATTCCATTGGAATTTTTTATCTCGGGGCTTCTGATTGCAATGGGAGTATTAGTCATCACTTTTTTACAAGATACAACCGAAGAAGAGGAAGCTACAACGAAAATCCAATTAATGCCCGTTATTTACGCCTTTGTGGCATCTTTTGGGTGGGCTGTTGCTGTAGTTTTAACAGATTTGACGTTTAATGATATTGGAGATATTTCGGGTGATGGAACGGCTACTTTGACAGGTAATCTAATCCGTTTTCCTTTTGCAGCTTTGATACTTATGATGATGGCTTATCGTTCCCCTTCAACAAAAGTGACAGAATGGGAATCAGGTACTTGGACCTGGCTACTAATCGCTTCTGTAATAGGAACTTCATTAGGTGTATATCTCTACAGCGAAGCTATAAGATTAGCTGGGGCTTCTTTTGTCTCATTGATAGGTACTTCAAGTCCCCTTGTGGCGATACCTATTGCATGGTTAATAAATGGTGAAAAAATAAGTAAAAAATCACTTATTGGAATTGTCTTCATTCTAGGTGGCGTTATATTAATTCTATAATTGAACCTATAGTTAAATTGAAAGCAATTTTGTTAATGGAGTATTTTGTGCTTGGTTGAGGAGGTTCATTTTTTTAAGCCCAAGCCAGAATGAAGCAGTATTGGAACTAAAGACAGGGATTTCTAGTTTGTTTGTGAGTGGGATGATTGATTTCAAGGTTGGAAGGTTAGTGCATGAAATAAATAAAGCATCAGAGTTTTGAATTTTGGAATTGAGAACAAATTTTTCCAATTCATTAGGTTTAACTCTCCCAATTAAAGTATTTTCAACTATTCCCATCCCTAGCATTTGATTTATTCTTATTCCCTCTGCTTCAAGGAACTCTTTTTCTCTGACGTTGATGTCCTCTGTATAAGGGGTTATCACTGAGAGAGAGGTGTCAACTAACTTATGAGCCAGTTCACCTATTGCTTGTGCTGTTGTAAAACTTTGAATTTTTGTTGCAGAAGTCAATTTTTCTGTGATTTCTCCTGACATATTTTTTCCCTCTAGGAATGAACCACTAGTGCAACCGTAACAGATCAAGTCTACTTGAGCATGAGCCAGTTTTTCAGCTTCAAAAAGGCTTTCTTTTTCCATCTCTTTTAGAGCTCTCAAAGTTACTTTTTTCAAAGCCATTCTTCCAAAGAAGTTGTTTATCGCAATCGAGTGAGTTGCATCTTTTTGTGCTTCATTGAAAAATCTAGCTAATTCCCAGAATTCAGGTTCCATTGTAGTGTTTGATGATGGAACTATTACTCCTAACCTTTTTATCATTTCAACAGCCTCGGAAATATACTTTTTAGTTCTTCATTATCTTTCTAATATTATTAATATTTCTTAATTAGTTGGTCTATCATTTTACTGTTTAACTCCGGCGAAATGGAATCGACTGTTCCTTCCTCACCTGTTACTCCATCTACTATCCCTAGAGCATTCATACTTTTGAGGATTTGACTTTCTTTAGCTATCGAATAGCTCCAGTTACTTTGAGCTTGTTTAGTTATTTCAAGAGCCAAACCTAAAGCTCCAAAGTTTGAAGTTGTTGCAAGAACGGTTTTATCAGCCTTTTTTACAGCAGCAATACCTCCTCCACAGCCACATTGGCATTCCTTGCCAAAGGGTATTTTTTCTTCAACTGCTTCTTTGAATTGTCCTAACCCTAACTCATTTCCTCCATCACCAATTCCTACCCACGCATAAGGTTTTATGAACTGAAAAAGTTGTTCTATAGGATAAACTTTTGGTGAAATATTGATACCTTTCATAGAATGACTTCTTCCTTGGGCATTTTCTCCAGGGCGTTCTACTGTTATTAAGAGTGCATCCTCAAGTGCAGCTACGGTTTCTATCGGTGTAAAGGCTAATCTTCCTTCCCAATGAGGTAAGCTGATTACATTTTGAAAAATAGTTATTAATTCAACTTCAGCAGATAATTGTACTTTTTTGTTAAGAGACATAATTGCTTCTGCTAAGTTTAATGCTCCAATTGGTCCATCTGTTTCAAAACCCGATTTGTATGGGAACCCCGTTACTATAATTATTTGATCGACCTCTTCAATCATAGTGAGGATATATGAAGCCGTCTCTTCCAGCGTGTTAACCAATTGTGGATTATGAGAAGCAATTGTAATCGCTCTTTTTGCTCCCTCTGGTAATTCATCAATGAACGCTTTTCCCAGAATAAAATCAGTTAAGGAC
>DAOWED010000200.1 GCA_030638685.1 Candidatus Heimdallarchaeota archaeon
ATTGTTTCTACCGATATCAAACAAATCTTTGCTTATTCCACTGTTAGCCAATTAGCTTACATGGCAATGGCTTTAGGATTAGGTGGACTTACAGCTGCTACTTATCATATTATCTCTCATGCAACTTTTAAAGCCTTATTATTTTTATGTGCTGGAGCAATTATCCATGCAATGCATTCTCATGATGACCATGACTTTGATGCCCAAGATATAAGAAATATGGGTGGGTTATGGCATAAAATGAAGTGGACAAAGTGGCCAACAATCATTGCGGCCGCGGCATTAGCTGGTTTTCCATTCACCAGTGGTTTCTGGAGTAAAGATGCAATATTATTAACTGCTTGGGAAAGCCCACTCGAAGTGGGTAAATTCCTCTTCTATGTTGCTGCTTTCACAGCGTTATTAACTGCTTTTTATTCAGCAAGAATGGTCTTTTTAGTTTTCTTTACAAAACCTCGGTATGGTAAAAAAGCTCATCCACATGAAGTTCATTGGGTGATGTGGGCTCCATTAGTAGCATTAGGAAGTTTTGTAGTGCTAGAAACTTTACTCTTCCAGCCATTTTTTGGCTTTGAAGGGTGGCTACATACAGTGCTACACCACGGTTTTGATAACATCGGTGCTGCACATGAGCTAAATTGGGGAATCGCTGTAGGATCAATGGGTATCTCGTTACTCGGAATAGGAGGAGCTTATGTTTTCTATCAATGGAAAGGGCTCATCCTTGAGGATATTAGAGATGTAAAAATAATTGGCCCAATAGCATCAGGTACAACCAAATTCTTTGAGAATAGATGGTATGTTGATGCAATAATTTACAAGCTAACGGATTGGTTTGTTAAATATGTTGGCGGAGCAGCTAACTGGTTTGACACTCAAATCTTAGACGAAAAAATGTACAGTAACGTCATTCCAAAAGGAACATTGTCAGTTGCTGGATTTACAACGTTCAAAGTTGAACGAGGAATTGATTTAACATTAGATCAGATTGCTGAAAAAACTAACAATTCAGGAAAATGGTTAAGACGAATACAATCAGGAATAACTCAAGATTATATGGGCTTGATTGTTACAACGCTTGCAATCTTTCTAAGTTATATCAGTTTACAAAAATTTGGAATAATCTAAAAAAAATAGGAGTTGTCAAAAGTTACTGAATTTAATCAATATCTAACAATTCTGGTCTGGTCACCAATAATACTAGGAATAATAACTTATGCCTTTGGTAAATGGAAAGAAGAACTTGCTAAGTACTTTGGTATATTCTTTACCTTTGGAGTATTCGTTTATTCATTAGTATTATTCCTCTGGAAGTATAACACTTTAACAGTGTCTGGTGACTTTGTTTTACATGAAAAAGTGGAATGGGTAAAATCAACAGGAATATACTATGAACTTGGAATGGACGGTCTTAACGCTGGACTAATAGTTCTTACAACATTTGTGTTCTTTGTCTCATCTCTTTTTTCATACAAATATATCAATACTCGAACACCTGCTTTCTATGGTTTAATGCAAGGACAAATGACCACTATTCTTGGAACTTTTCTAGCATTAGATCTTTTCTCATTATACTTATTCTGGGAAGCTTCATTACCGTTCATGTTCTTAATCATCCTCATTTGGGGTGGAAAAGAAAGAGTAAAAGCATCTTTTATGTTCTTTATCTATACCGGTTTAGCATCACTAGTGATGCTCATTGGTTTTATCTGGGCGTATGTAGAAGCTGATGTCGATTCATTTAGGATGGTCGATATTAAAGCAGCTCTTGCTGGATCTGAAGTGTCAGATCCTCTGATTGTAATTTTCATACTCACAGCAGTTGGTTTTCTGGTTAAATTCCCAGTTGTACCATTCCATTCATGGTTACCACAAGCACATGTTCAAGCTCCAAGCCCTGGTTCAGCTGTTTTAGCTGGTTTACTTCTTAAGATGGGCGTTTACGGTCTTATTCGTGTAAACTTTTGGATGCTACCTTCAGCTATAGTATTTGAAACAGATTGGCTTCGTTTACTATTAGGTGTGATTGGTCTTGTATCATTAATCTACGCCTCTTTAGTAGCTCTTAGACAAGATGACTTAAAGAGCATGATTGCTTTCTCTTCAATAGCACACATGGGTATTGCTTTGCTTGGTATTGCCACTTTTACTGAATTAGGTATTCAAGGAGCGATCTATATGATGATTGGACACGGTGTTATCAGTCCCCTACTCTTTCTGCTCTGTGGGTCAATTGAACATGGAGCTGGAACGAGGCAAATTCCGGAATTAGGTGGTTTAGGCACTGGTATGCCAGCTACATCTGGTTTCTTTGTTTATGCCGCATTTGCTTCACTAGGTCTTCCTGGTCTAGCAAGTTTCGTTGCTGAATTTTTGATTTTTGTAGGATTATTCACAGATAATGGTTTCTTCTCCGAAACACATCTATGGATACCAATAGTTGCTTTACTTTCAATCATATTAGCTGCTGGTTATTATCTATGGGCCGTCCAAAGAGTTGTTTTTGGTCCAGAAAGCCCAGCTTCAGAAAAAGCTCATGAGGCTCCTTGGAGCGAGATGGTTGTTTTCACACTCCTATCACTCGCCACATTGGTTTTAGGGCTTCTTCCGGCTATATTGATTAATGTATCTGAGAAATTTGTGAGTGAACTCGTTGCCTAGGAGATAGTATAATGACACTCGGCTTTGATACACTCTATTTGCGTATGTTCTCTCCTATCATTATCTTATTTGTAGGAGTAGTTTTGACTTTCGTGGCTGATCTTCGAAAGAATGAGCGCAATCCCTTGCTTCCAGCAATGAGTCTAGCATTTTTCATCTCTTCTTTCATTGCTCTTTTCTTGTCAATGACAGATATTTTTCCGTATAGTGATACTGTTGGTGTTCCAGATTCAAATCTATCAACCTTTCATTTCGGTGATTTTTACCTGTTTGGAGCAATTCTAGCTCTTTCTGCTGGTGTTTTAGTTACTTTAGGTTCTTGGTATAGTAATTGGTTTGATCAAGATCAAGGCTTTTTCTATGCTTTAATACAGCTTGCAGTCGCTGGTTTCATAATTTTGAGTGCTTCTGAGAATTTTATTCCTCTAATTTTGGGATATGAAATTCTCTCAATTGCTACTTATGCATTGATCTCTCTCAAAAAGGAAAGAAAATCAGCAGCTGAAGCCGGTATCAAGTATTTCTTGGTTGGTTCTTTATCAACTTCAATGATCCTTTTTGGTACAAGTATTTTCTTTGGATTAACTCATAGCCTTCAACTTTCAACCGTCGGTCAAGTGTTTGCAGAATCAGATCAACAAGTACTAGGCTTTCTTGCAGCAAGTTTCATATTCGCTGGAGTAGGCTTTAAAGCAAGTATTGTTCCATTCCATGCAGTAATCCCTGATGTTTATGATGGAGCTGATTACTCAATAGTAAACTTTCTAGCTATCGCATCAAAGAACGCTGCATTTTTTGTTTTAGCAAAGATTTTCTTAAGAGGAATAATGCCTCCGTTTGATGATGAGTTTCAAAATACTTTGGCTATTGCAATAACAATAATTGCTATTATCACCATGATAATTGGAAATCTGGGAGCACTTGTGCAAACAACCATGAAACGCTTTTTGGCTTATAGTGGAATTAGCCATGCCGGTTTCATGTTGATCGCTATTGTTGCCTATGTTTCTGATGATGGACAAGTTGATGCCGTTAATGGTTTAACTCTTCACATGTTTGCTTACTTATTCATGACAGGAGCAGCTTTTCTGGTTGCTATATTAGTTAGTCAATCAGTTAAATCAGATGAGTTATATCATTACAAAGGTCTAGGTAAAACCAACATTTTTGCTTCCTTTGTATTAGCCATTTCTTTTCTGTCATTAGCAGGTATTCCACCACTAATTGGTTTTTGGAGCAAATTTTATCTATTCAAAGCAGCAATTGAAAGTGGATATTATATCTTAGCTATTGTAGGAATTATCATGTCAGCTGTCAGTTTCTTCTACTATGGAAGAATCATAAAATACATGTTCGCTGATGAATCGGTTACTGAAACTGAAATTCGGTCCTTCTTCCCAACAATTTTTGGCCTTCTTATTTGTTTGGTCATAATGTTTGGTTTTGGATTATGGTCAGATTCTTTCATATCATTTAGTGAAGATATTTTAGCTGATCTCTTATCCTAATCACTAGGCAAGTATGTGCTTCATGCTTGCTTTTTAGATTTTTTCCTATCTTTTTCCAATGTTTTTTCTTCTTTTTTATTTAAAACCTGTATTTTTTGTTCTTTTTTGAATTAATATAAAAATATTATTGTTTTTTGCTTTTTATTAGAAAAGAGTCTGAAATAAACGGTTTTTAGTGCGCTAAACTATTATTTACTTGTAAAATAACAGATGACTTTTTATAGCTACACACGAATGAAATCATGTATCTATTCTATCTATCTGTTCATTCTAGTTAAATTTCTTTTAATTTGGCTTAAGAAATAAACAATTATCCCAAACAAAATTTGATAATCTTGGTGTTTATATGGCTACTAATATACATTTTACAGGTGAAACGCTCCGAGCTATGGTTATTGCAAGTGCAAATTCATTAGAGAAAAAACAAGAATTTCTAGATAGTATTAATGTGTTCCCAATCCCTGACGGGGATACTGGATTAAATCTAACAAGCACATTGAGACGAGTAGTTAAAGAACTTGAAAATTGCTCTAACTCTACTATTTTTGGTGTTGCAAAAACTATCTCAAGAGGATCCTTTTTGGGAGCCAAAGGAAATTCGGGGGTTATATTAAGTCAGTTTATGATGGGTATGGCGTCAAAACTTCAAGATCATGAACAAATTACTCCAACAATATTTGCCAAAGCAATGCTTGATGGCTCTGATTGGGCGTATAGGGCAGTGTTAAATCCAAGAGAAGGAACAATTTTAACAGTTGTACGTGATGCATCGAAAGCCGCACTTAAAAAAGCTGAACAAACAGATGATTGGCTTGAAGTTATAAAAGAAGCTTATCAAATTGCGAATATTTCTACAAAAGAGACTCCTAACCTTCTTCCCGTATTAAAAGATGCTGGAGTAGTTGATGCTGGAGCTCAAGGATTCGTTTATATTGTTGGCAGCTGGTTATTGATTCTTGCAGAACAACTAGGAGAATCTCTTCCACAAGAACTAATAGATGATATTCAATCGACGGAAGAAATAAGTGCTATAAGTCCAGCTTTTACAATTGATTCGTCTGATACTTTCACCTTCCAATTTTGTACGGAATGTATAGTTCTTGAACCTACAATTGAGGTTAGTAAACTCAAAAAACAGTTAGAAGAGTATGGCGATTCGCTCTTTTGTGTTGAAAGTGAGATTGGCATAAAAATTCATATTCATACAGATGTACCGGAAGAAATTTTTTCAATAGCAGGTTCCTACGGAGAGTTGACAAGCGCAAAAGTGGACGATATGAAGGAACAGCACACTAGTAAATTAAAATTGGATGATAAGTAAATTAGAATTTAATTAATTTCTAAGAATACATTTCATAAGACTATTAATTATTCATGAGATTTATCCATGTTTTTATGTCCAATGAAAGTTATCTATTCAAAATTGTCTTATTAGGGGAAGGAGCCGTTGGTAAAACTTCTCTTAGAAAAAGATATATGGGAGAAGGTTTTGAACAAGCTTATAGTATAACAATCGGTTCTGATTTTTCAATTGCTAATAAAGTGATTGATGGATATAAGGTCATTTTTCAAATATGGGATTTATCCGGTCAGCCAAGTTTTAAGATAGTAAGAACGGGTTTCTATATGGGAACACATGCAGCTTTGATTGTCTTTGACTTGGCAAATAAACATTCTTTCGATGAAATGGAAAACTGGATAAATGAATTATATCAGCATGGTACTCGAGGTAAAGTTCCCATAGTTATTGTTGGTAATAAGAATGATCTCATTCCTCAAGTTTCAGAAGAAAGCATAGAGCAATTTCTAGCAATTTGTGCAAGTCTTTCAGATACTCCTGTCAAGTTACATTATTTAGAGACAAGTGCTTTAACCGGAGAGAATGTAGAAACAGTCTTTGATGTACTTGGTAGGTTTTTCTTTGAAAAATATTGTTAAAATCAGAAGAAGTCTGAAAATATTAGATTTAGCTTTGTTTTCATCAATTAACATTTTCGTATTTTGTGCGCTTTCTATCTTTTATTTTTCTCAAATGAGATAAACTTTAATAGTGAATTTGTGGATTTCTTCGTGAAGGCTATGTCAGAGGAACATAACAATCAATCAGAGGACAAAGATAAAAGCGAAACTCAAAGTGATTCAATCGATTTTACAGTTGTTTATCCTTTGTACAACGAAGAATTGATGGAAGAGCGTGAAACATACGAAGACCTTTTCAGAGAAGTAGTAGATACTGGGTTATGTAGTGGAGAAGGTGCCTGCGTGGCTTCCTGTCCAGCTTTCGTTTTAGAGTTCCAAAATAAAAGACCTGTAATTGTTGATGAAGAAGGATGTATAAAATGCGGTATCTGTACTGCAGTTTGTAGCCGTTATTCAGTCCTTGAAGCTGCACCAAGAGATATTGACCTTGAATCGATTGGTGAATATAAATCTCTTTGGCAAGCTTACTCATTGGATGAAGAAGTCCGTTCAGAAGGGCAATCAGGTGGGGTGGCAACTGCTTTAATGATTTGTGCAGTTGAAGAAGAAATGGTAGAAGCTGCTCTCGTCTTACAAGCTGAAGGCGATGCAATGACTTCAAAATCTAAAATAGCTTATACTAAAGAGGAGATCATAAAAGCTCAGAAATCTAAGTATGTTACTTTTCCATCTCTAGCTGCCGTAAACCTTGTTCGCAAAAATAGAATCGAAAGTTTTGTTTATGTTGGGACACCATGTCAAGTTACCGGATTGAAATATTTGATCAATCAGCGATTAGATGGTCTTTATCACAGAGCTAGATATATTATTGGCTTATTCTGCATGGAATCATTCATGCCTCAACCGCTGGCTGAGATATTTAGAGAAAGAACCGGTGGTCTTAATTATGCAGAAGCATCAAGAGTAGATATCGATAAAGGAAGACTAGTTATACATCACCCTGGCCGTCCAGAAAAACCATATAGAATACGTTTACGTCATTTTGACAAAGCAATGAGACCTGGATGTAAAATATGCACTGATCTTACTGCAGAAGATGCAGATCTTTCCGTAGGCAATGTAGGTGCAAAACCAAAAAATACAGTTGTTGTTGTAAGAACTCATGCCGGAGAAGAATTGCTTAACAAAGCCATAGAAAAAGGATATATTGCAGCGGAACCAATGGTAGATAAAGAATTCCAATTGGTTGTTAATCTTAACCGTATGAAGAAGAAAGAACGAGCTCGTTCTATAGATAAATTCATTCAAGAAGAAAGTGAATGATTTTTGAATTAATTTCTTTCAAAAGAAGAAGGATTTTGCTAAGCGGATGTTTATGGATTTATATGAAGCCTCTAACTCATTTCAAGTATTTTATTCTTCTTTATTAATCATTAAAATCTAAATTTAAAAACAATTAGCTGAAAATGCTACATAGACTAATGTCTAATACCGGAGTTGAAATGAATGTTGGCAAATGAAAAAGCCGTTGAAATGGTTACTGGTTTCCCTGAAGTAGATAAAATAAACGAAACCCTTGTTCAAATAATCGACTTTCACTATTCTGATAATCCTATGAAGAAATGGTTATCTCCATATTTATTCCCTGAAAAACCCGGTAAAAGATTAAGACCGTTAATTTCACTTTATTCCTATGAACTAAGTTCCGGTATTAAAGCTGAAAACAAACTAGTTTATGAACTCATATGTGCATCTGAACTAATTCATAACGCTGCTTTAATAATTGATGATGTTTATGATAAAGATTTCAGAAGAAGAGGAAATGATGCATTTCATGTTTCTCATGGTACTTTTTCAGCAATGGCAACTGCACACAATTTGTCTGCACTTTCTGAGAAAATAATTTCACAAGCACGTGATTTTGATATGATTGATGCATATATAGAAATGCAAACAGCTCTATCTAACACTCTAATTCTGTCTCGTAGACTCGAGCAACCACCACTAATTAATGAAGCGTTTTTCTACAAATTACTTGATTACAAGACCGCAAGCATTTTCCGTTGTTCAGCAAGGATTGGTTCTATTCATGGAGTCACATCTAATAAGTCTATAGAGGAAGAAGATGCAAAAGAAACAGTTAAGAAAATGAGTGACATTGGTACTGATTTTGGTATTGCTTATCAGTTAAGAGATGATGTACTAGCGATTATAGGCTCTTCAAAGGTTCTAGGAAAATCACCTGATTCTGATATTACAAATCGGATCCAAACACTAATTGTTCTGGAAAGCATCCGTTTAGGTTCTGATAGCGACAAAGAAACACTGCTTGATTACTATATTAATAAAAATGAAACCATCACCCATGATGAACTAAGAGCCATCCTAATTAATTCTGGAGGAGTAAATTCGGTAATTAAGAAATGTGAGTTTCATAGGGAACGAGCTATTTCATCACTGGAGGATTTTCCGGATTCAACCGCTAAAATACGATACACTAATTTACTAAGAAAAATCAGTTTTGAAGGATTAAAATACTAAGGTGTTCAAATGGATCAAATTGAAAAAGTAACAGCAATAATATTAGCTGGAGGAAGAGGAACTCGTTTAAGAAGTGTCACAGGAACAGAACTTCCAAAAGGGTTAACTGAAATCAAAGGGAAATCGATATTAGAATGGCAATTTGAGTGGCTTTCCATCTACGGAATTAAACACGTCATATTGGCAATAGGATATTTGGCGGAAGTTATTGAGGAACGATTTGGTTCATCTTATCGCACTGATAATGGTGTTGAGATTAAACTTGATTATAGTGTTGAAACAGAAAAATTAGGAAGTGGAGGGGCAATTTCTTTTGCAAAACGTTTTGTACAAAATGAAACATTTTTGATTGTTAATGGTGATATTTTAACAAATTACAATCTACTAGAAATGTTTTCTGTCCATAAAAAACATGGAAAACTTGCAACTATGGCGTTATCTCAAATGAGGTCTCCTTATGGAGTGGTTAACTTTAACAAGGAAACTGGACAAATAACTAACTTCGTTGAAAAACCTCTCTTAGATACATATATTCATGCTGGAGTGGACTTCGTTGAAACAAAAGCTCTTGATCGTTTTCCTGAAAAAGGTCAAATGGAAGATACAATTTTCATTGAAATGTCTCAAGAACAAAATTTCTTTTCTTATTGTTTGAAGAAAACGGACTATTGGCAATCTATAGACACGCATAAGGATTATGAAACAGCTAACAATAACTGGAAAGGATTATAATTTTATAATTTTATTATTTTTTGAATAATAATCTTTAAATTTCAAGACACTCATAAGAAAAATAACGGGTGTTTAAGAAATGCTTTCTCAAAAACAGTTTGAACCAATTTTAAACAAGTTAATTCAATTCTCTGGCGTAAGTACAGTGATTATTGCAAACGAAGAAGGATTTCCCTTAGCTTTTCGTTCTAATAAAGGTGATTTTACATCTGAGGAAGCAGAAGCCATTGCTGCCTTACTTGTCGCATTACTTGGACGCGCAACTAGTTCTATCTCTCAATTTAGAGGTGGACGATTAAATTCAATAACAATGGATATACAAGGTGGGGAAATTCTAATTGCAGTTGAGGATGATTATATAGTTATTGCACTTCGTGGTGAATAACATCAACCTACCAACCAATAGAAAAATAGCGCCGTGTAAATAATCCTATAAGTGTCTAATTTGAGATTTTTTTAGCAAATTTCCACTAAAAATTACTGGAATGAATAAGTACATGTTAAAAAATATCGCTATTTAGTTCCTTGGTTATAATCTACTAGACGTCTTTATAACCTTAAGACATAAGGGATAATATACGTAAGGATCAATTAATTTATTAAAAAAAGATCAGACAAATCTTTGTTAAGAACTAAGAGGCCATAAAATGAGAAAAGATGCAAAAGGGCGAATTCATTTCAAAGTAGTATTCTTTGGACCAAGCCTCAGTGGAAAAACTACCGCGTTTCGTTACTTGCATGAACAAGTCGATGGTCTTGTTAAGGGAGGAATAACTTCAATTGAAGACAACTCAGGGCGAACTATCTATTTTGATTTCAGTCCATTTAGTGCAACAAGTACCGTCATCTTGGATGTGTATACTGTAGCAGGGCAGAAACGACATCATAATCAGAGAAAAATGATACTTAATGGTGTAGATGGTTTACTCTTTATGGCTGATTCCAGACCTGAAATGATGCCCGATAATGTTGAATCTGCAAATGAATTGCGTGAATTTATGGGTGATGCTATTAACACTGAAGTTCCTCTTGTAATATCGTTAAATAAGCGAGATGTTGAAAATGCTGTTAATAGAGATGAGATGTTAAAATCTTTAGCATTTCCTTATGAAGTTCCTTATTATGAAACAGTTGCAACAAAAGGGATAGGAGTAAAGAGAGCTTTTCAAGCTCTTGTTAGAGAAATAATTATGAAGCAACTTTATAGCACCGGTAGCAAGGTACCTACCGTATAATTTGCACTTATAATTGCTCTAGTAGTTCAATATTTAATTTCTGATTTGTAAGTTCTTCATTAATATTGTTGATAATTGTTTTAGATTCTTCTTGGAGCCTTGATTTATCCCTTAACTGAGTCACAGTAAGTCTTTCCATTGATCTCCTTAAACCTATAATTTCACTATCAAGCTCTTCAATCTTCCCCGCAAAATCTTCTATCTTAATTATATTTGAGAGATTATCCACTTTGGCTTTTATTTCTTTAATTTCTGATTGAAGTGTGTTCAATGAATTATTCTCACACATTTCTTTATGATCGATAAGAATTTGCTCTCTTCTCTCTTTTTTGAGTTGAAGAAATTGGTTGTCTAAATTATCAACTAGCTGATTAATCAGGTTTTTTATTTTTGGATACCCGGAAGATTCTTCTCTTATAACCTCTCCAGGAGTACTTATTAAACTGGATAGAAATTGTCGGGTTGATTGGTCAAGCAATCCTGTTTCTGTTGATGATAATCGGTCTAACTTCTTCAACCCGTATTTGATTGCTGATAATTTGTCTTCAAGTTGCTTAACAAGACGATTTGCTTCTCTTTTTAGTTCATCTAGTTCGTTTTCTAAAGGATTATTTTCAATAATATTTTTTTGTTCTAGAAGCATTTTAATTTGAGATTCAATCTCTTCCCTCTCAGGTTTTAATTCTTCAATCTCATCATTAATTGAATCTATTTTTTTGATATATTCAACCAAATCGTCACAATCATCTAATAGCTTTTCATAGGATGCTGATTGGGCATATTTTTTCTCTATATGGGCTTTAAATGAAATATGTTCTTTATTTAATCTTATAAGAGCTGAACTTAGATTTTTTACTCTACGTTTATATTTTGGATCTCCCATTAACCTGACAAATCTAACAATTTCTTTATCCAGTTGTCTTAATATGCTTTCCAAATCCGATAAAAAACTGTTAATTGTCTTGTAAGTTAATTCTTCTGGTCTAACTACTCCATTAATCGAAGATGAGATTTTCTTATAGACATTTTCAGAGTATTTATCTTGCGTCTCACTTGTTTCAGTAATTATTTCATGGAACTTCTCCCCATCCTCTTTTAATTGATTTAATCTATCGAATAATTTGTTCAATTTGTTACTTACATCATTTCTAGCGCGATCAAGATCTGTTTTTACTTTTGAAAAGAGGCTGTCTTTGAATGCATTAATTTCACTTATTTTTTTCTCAGCGATTTCCATATTTTCTCATCCTTCTTTTAATTACTGTTGGGCGCCGTTTTATTCGACAATATTACTGATATAGTCACTCAGTTCATCTAGATTACCTAGTGAGAAGGTTAAATCGGCGATTTTGGCTAAACTTGGATTAATTTCAGGGTTTGAAACTACAACAAAAATTGTATGATTTTCTTTTATCTTGGAAACCACTTGAAATACTTCTTCATCGTCACTTCCAATAATTATTGTATCAACCATGTTCTTCAAAGCAGTATCAATACTTTCCATTGCTAATTTTATGGTGATGTAATTTGGAATAATTTCAACCTTATATCCTGCATTTTTATAGTCTGAACTCTCAGAACTATCAATTTGATGGTCAAAAAATAATGTTGAAATTCTTATTGAACCTAGTTTATCAAGTTCATTACGGAGACGAGTAATATTATTTAGGTTATTTTTTGCCATTCGTCCATCAACAAAAAGTGCAATCCTTGTTTGAGAACCAATAATCAGACTTATTATTGAAGCTAAGCGATCACTCAAGAAAAATTACACTCCGTTTCATCATTAATCAACTGAGTGAGATTTAGCTTTAAAATGTTTGGAAACTCAAGAAAGAATCAGATAGGCTAATTTACTAATGATATTTATGAAAAAATAATCTGTTTGAAATTGAATTCTATAGCTAAAGTTTTTTAAGGTTGTTTGCTCATTTCTAACTATATAGTTTAAGATTAGAATCTATCAAAGCTTAGACAAATTAAATGAGGAAATAATATGGCATTCGATCTTGCATTTGATGAAAAAACAAAAGAACTGGAAACAATATTACGAGATCTTGAAGTAAATGTAGATGCAATAGAAGCTGCAGCTATCGTATCAATAGAAGGGCTACCTATTGCAGCAAGACTTCAACCAGGAATTGAAGAAACAATGTTGTCAGCGATGACTGCTGCAATGTTAAGTTTAGGTGAAAGAGTTGCTCAAGAAATGCACAGAGGTTCACTTGAAAGAATTTTTGTTGAAGGGAAAGACGGATATATTATCAGTTGCTCTGCAGGACAGAACGCCGTTCTTACCGTATCAGCTCGTAAAGATGCTAAAATCGGGTTAGTTTTTCTAGAGATGGGTAAAACAGCTGAAAAAGTGTCAGAAGTACTTTAACAAAAGATTAAACTCATTATTGCAGTAAACTTACTGCTTTTCTTAACTTTCTGAAATGTAATGAGGATTTTTCTTCTCTTAATCGATTTTTTTAAAAAAGCTATTCGATTTTGTTAATTATACACTTACAAAGTGGGAAAAAATGACGTTTTCAATACTCAATCCAATCTATGCCTACTACAAACGTAGGATTAAACATATTCTCTCTAAAGGACCCACCCCCGAACATATAGGAATTATTTTAGATGGGAATAGACGTCATGCAAAATCAGTTGGAGTCAAGATGGGAAAGGGGTATGAACTTGGATCTGATAAGTTAGAAGAGGTACTTGATTGGTGCTGGGATTTAAACATCAAAGTTGTTTCAGTTTGGGTTTTTAGCACAGAGAATTTTAGTAGACCTAAAGAAGAAGTTGACCTCTTAATGAGCATGTCAACAAAAAAGATAAATAAATTAAGGCAATCTAGTCAAATCCACGACAACGGAATTAAGATTAGAGTAAGTGGATCTCGAGAAAAGCTACCTAAGGAATTAATAGATGAGATAAATATGGCAGAAAAAGATACCGAACATTACTCCAATTATATTTTGAACATCTGTTTAGCTTATGGAGGACGCTATGAGTTGCTCGAAGCTATGCAAGCAATTGCTGTAAAGGTAGAAAACGGTGAATTGTCCTCTCAAGATATTTCTGAGGACTTAATAGGACAGCACCTATATACTGTTGGTTTACCCGATCCTGATTTGATTATTCGTTCCTCGGGAACTGAACGACTTTCGGGTTTCTTGATGTGGCAAAGCGCATATTCAGAGTTTTATTTTGCAGAATGTTTTTGGCCAATGTTTAGAGAAATAGACCTTTATCGTGCAATACGAACTTACCAACAACGTCAAAGAAATTATGGTAAATAAGGTGATTTACTCATTTTTCATTTTTGAATATGTTTTTATCGAATATTGACGGTTTAAATAGCAAATTTTGAATTTTTAATTAGACCTGTGACCTAACAAGTTTCAACTTGTTTCTTAACTCTAAGATGTGATAAGCATGACAAATCGTCAAGAAATAAAAGTTATAGTTTCGAATCTACACTTTTCCGGTCTCACTTTTGAGTATAGAGTGCTGGAATTTTGTCATATAGCTAATGAACGAACAATTGATCTTACTTTAAATCGTAGATGGAAGCCCTGGAGAGATTTTTTTGATCAATTGTGGGAGACTGATATGGAATATTGTACTTTTTGGCTTCCTGAATCTGACGATTTTGCACAAGAAAAAAATTCTCTGAACTTACATGAGGAACCTTTCAACAATTTATCATTAGAATCTCATCTAGACTATACTAATATCACTGATGACGAAACGTTTTATGCAGAGGAACCGCCCTTGGAATTTTCTATCGAATCGGATAAAACGGAAATTGATCCTTTAAATGAAATTTTGGAATTTATTTCTCTCATAACTGAGCTTCCTGCACATAAAGAAATTGATGGTTCTTTTATAGAATTCGGAAACACGGTCTTATCTTTAAAAGTGACAAAGGACGCAATTGATGAGATTAGCTCAACTGTAACAACTTTTCTTTGGACTTATCTTTCCACTCCCGATGCTGAATTAAAGATGTTGTCTGCATTTTGTAAGCGCATAAATGAATGGTTATCTCAGGAAAAAACATGGTTAATTGGTTGCCAAGGGTCTAATAATAAATCAACTTGTCAAGAAAGTATTTCTGACTTGTTATCTTTCGTTGACAACCTTTTGTCAAAAAAATAATCTAATTTCTTCTCAACTAAGTTATACATAGCTTTTAGCGCTTTTTTTTTGTTAAATCTCTCCTATTGTTTATTCGAACTTCTCTTTTTTATTTAGCAATATTAAAAACTATTATATACGCATAAAACACCCGATATTTTAAAGATTGGAGCATGGAAGTAGATAAATATGATTTTTTATTGAAATAATAATGGTGAAATTATAAAGAAGTTTATAAAGAACTAATAGACTAGCAAATAGCGAGGAATACAGATGACAAGGAAAATACGCGTTTTTATCGCGGGACTTGGTAATTGTGCTTCAAGCATAATCCAAGGATTAACGTATTACGAAAATGCCAATTCTGAAGATACAATACCAGGCTTAATGCATGTAAAGTTTGGAGATTATCATATCTCAGATGTTGAAGTAGTAGGTGCTTTTGAAGCAAACAGTAAAAAAATAGGAAAAGATATCTCAAAAGCTATTCTTGAACCCCCTAATTGTACAACTATATTTGCAAAAGTACCAAAATTAGGAATTGATGTTTTACCAGGGCCAATCTCAGACGGTGTTGCTCCTCATATGCGAGAAAGTTTTTTTGCATATGATGAATCGAAAGTTAAACCGGTTAATCTAGTAGATGCCATGAAAGAAGCAAAAGCAGATGTTTTAGTTAATTTTATGCCCGTTGGATCACATGATGCAACTCGAATCTATGCTCAAGCAGCATTAGATGCTGGAGTGGCTTTTGCAAACGGTATTCCTGAATTCATTGTGTCGGACAAAACATGGGCTGATAAGTTTGAAGCAGCAGGTATACCAGTTGCAGGCGACGATATTAAGAGTCAATTGGGTGCAACAATATTACATAGAGTATTGGCAAAGTTATCGATAGATCGAGGAATTCATGTCGATGAAACTTACCAGCTTAATGTAGGTGGAAATACCGATTTTGAGAACATGAGCCGTGAAGATAGACTAACTACAAAGAGGATCTCTAAGACTGAAGCGGTTACTTCTATATTCCCATATGATGTTCCAACAAGAATCGGTCCTAGTGATTATGTTCCCTTTTTGGGTGATACCAAAGTATGTTATCTTTGGCTAAAAGGAAGAAACTTCGGAGATAATCCAGTTAATATCCAACTCAAATTAGATGTGACAGATTCACCAAACTCAGCTGGAGTAATGATCGATGTTATTAGAGCCCTTAAAATTGCTCAAGATAGAAATATTGCTGGTCCATTAATCAGCATGAGTTCATACGCATTCAAGCACCCACCTGTTCAAATACCTGATTTTGAAAGCAAAGAGAAAGTAGAAGCCTATATTCGAGGCGAAATAGAAAGATAATGGAGATGAAAAATATGAGTAAAATACGTGTTGCACTAGCAGGTGTAGGAAATGCATCTTCCGGTCTAATTCAAGGAATAGTTTATTACACAGTCAACAGTACTAATGAAGGTTTAGCCAATCAAGTATTGGGAGGCTATACTTTAGCAGATATAGAAATAGTTGCAGCTTTTGATGTTGATAGTAGAAAAGTTGGAAAAGACATTTCAGAAGCAATTATTGCTCCTCCAAACTCGTTCCCATCAGTGGTTCCAGTACCAAATATAGGTGTAAAAGTGGATAAAGGCCCAACGTTGGACGGAATATCTGCTCCCGCATCTGAATCTGTCGAAATAAGCACAGCAGCTGATGCTGATGTTGCAAAAATTTTGAAAGAAACCAATGCTGATATGTTAGTTTGTTTAACACCAACTGGTGGAGTTAAAGCTTGTGAGTTTTATGCTCAAGCTTCACTTGACGCCGGTATAGGTTTTGTTAACTGTTCTCCAACGCCAATCGCTTCAAACAGAAATTGGTCAATTAAATTCCAAAAAGCTGGTTTACCACTTGTAGGAGATGACTTACAAAGTCAAGCCGGTGGAACAGTAGTTCACAAAGGACTTCTTGAAGTTTTAGCCAATCAAGGCGTTAATTTAATGGATACCTACCAACTTGATGTGTCAGGTGGATTAGAGGGTTTGAATACTTTGGATGATGAAAGAAGGATCTATAAGAGACGAGTGAAAGAAACATCCATTTCTCGAGCTGTTCCTTATGGAATAAATGTCACTTCTGGAACTACAGATTACCTTGAATTCTTAGGAAATAGAAGAATAGGTCATTTCTGGATCAAAGGAACAACTTTCATGGGTCAGCCTTTAACAATTGATATCCGAATGGAATCATTGGATGGATCCAATGGTGGAGCCGTTCTAGTTGAAGTAATTCGAGCAATGAAAATTGCACTAAAACGTGTAACAGCAGGTCCAGTAATATCAATCTCAGCTCACTGTTTCAAATATCCTCCCGTCTTCACAAGTAGGACTGAAGGACAGAGATGGTTTACAGAATTTATCAAAGGTGAACGAACCAACTAAGAATTAATGAGATAAAATTCTCATTATTCTCCTCCCCAACTTTTGTTTTAATAATAATCAATAAATCCAATTTAGAGTTCAGATTCAACGTCTTTAATTTTTTCCAAGGATTTGAGAAAGAGGTTATGAAGCTGGTTAGACTTTTCTTGACTAGTTTGAGCCGCTTTGCGAGTTTTTTCAAGTTTTTCTTGAATTTTGCCATACTCATCTATCATATATTCTAGATCTTCCCAAATCAGTAAGGCTTTTGATACATTTTCAGAGATAGGATGAGTTATTTCATTTACTTTTTTCTCAAGATCCGATTGATGAATAATTTTATTGCGATTTTCTGATAACCTGTGAATTTCATCATAGATATCTTCTAGAGATGTAAGATAGATTTTTTCTTGTTTGATGCTCAATTCCGGCTGGGTTTGCATTTTCCACTCTATATGAGAAATTTGTTCCCTTAATGCATCCATTCTTAAAGATAGCAATGATTGATTTTTGATAGATTTCTTTGGGTTAGCATCAATTTCCAAAATAATTTTACGCCGTTCTTGCCTCATATGTGAAATAATCAAATTGAGGTCTTCAAGTTTTTCCCTTTCTTGATCAATTGATTCAATAATTAGTTTCATCTCTTTCTCTAAATGATCAATTTCAGTTTCAGAAATGTTTGCTCTTTGGTTATATAAATCGCGTAATTGTCTAAGCCTTCCGATTTTTGCGCCGGAAGAAGAATCATCACAGTCATCATTTTCATTTTCAGCTTTCAAAGAAACACTTCACAAGAATCAGTTAACTAAATTTCTACTCACACATTGATAAGGATTTTTTCATTAAACTTCTTAAAACAAGGTTGTAAAAATGAGATGTCTAAAGAACTAAGCCATCTTCTTTGCCTAATAGACGTTGGATCAGACCGAAAACAAGATCAACATTTTCTCCACTTGTACCGCTATATCCAATAATATCTTGACTGAATTGTCTACTGCTAAGCACTTCAGAAACTTCTTTACTGAGTTCAATTGACATATGAACTGGTTCAAGCATAAGATCGGAAACTAAGCGTCCTGGCTCCATACTCCATGAGTTAATAACATCTAATGCTTTGGGGTCAAATTTGTCTATCTTACTCATTATCAGTGATTGAGACATCTTGAGTCTATACATTGTAGAAAGAGCGAGTAATTTGATTGATGTAAATCCTGTAGGGGTACTCACGAGTGCTGGATCTAAAATAAATAAAGACGTTTCATTTTCGCTTTGTTCTCTTATACTATTTACTATAAGCTCACCGCTATGTCGATAAGCAAACACTTCAAGTTGTCCGGGAGTGTCAAACAGTACATATTCTGGTGATACCATTTCAATTTCATCAAGAATCTGATCTATGTTTAAAACAACATAATCCATTGCAAGAATCATTGCACCATTTGGTCCTAATTCATGCTTATCGATCAATTCATCAATGAAAACAAAATCTCTAACATCTATATTTGGTCCGTATGGAAGTCTTTTGACTCCTGGATCTAAATTAACTGTAAGAACATCTAATCCTGATTCTCCCATCCATTGTGATAAAACACTAACTAAACTACTTTTTCCTGAGCCAGCAGGGCCTAAAATAAATGTACTGTCCATTTTTATTCCTCTTTTATTAAAATCTCACAATTTGGAAATTCTGCGAGAATCTCTTCGTAAATCTGATTACTGACTTCATTCAAATTTTCAACTTGATAACTGATAATTTGAAGATGAATATATGAAGCATTTTCTCTATTAATTGGATGACTTAAAAATATATAAGGTTTAAAAGTCACCGTTTCTTCAAATTTCACAAACTTAAACATCCGGCGATATTCAAGTTCCTGATCATTAGGTAGTGCCCGAAACGGGGGGCTGCCTTTTTCGCCAATGGCTAAAAGGAATGGGAGCGATAGCGATATTACGCGCAGCGTTAAGGTCACTATCTAGTTGACGGGGAGAACCAGAAGAACTCTTGCAGTGGTCACAGAAGAAAGTTTTACCTTTTCTTTTACCTAGTTTACCACATTTAGAACATCTTTTTGAGGTATTACGGGCTTTAACTAACTCAAATTTGATACCATTGCGAGAAGCAAAAGCACCTACTAGTTGAATAATCAGAGA
>DAOWED010000033.1 GCA_030638685.1 Candidatus Heimdallarchaeota archaeon
AACTATTTCTAACAATCCTGGAGTGCTTAAATGGTATGTTAATGTTGAAACTTGTTATCATTTCTGGACTGAAAATGGTGGAGATTGCAGTAATTGTATAGTCAGCTGCCCTTTCACTAAAAATCGACACTGGTCTCACGGAATCGCTCGATTTCTAATCAAACGTTTTCCATTCCTGAACCGTCTCTGGGTTAAGATTGATCACTGGATGGGTTATGGTAAGCAACGTGACTCTGAAGAGTTTTATGAGGATAAGAAGGATTTTGTTCATACTCGCTAATCATGCATCTTTCGGTGAAAACGCTTCTTGTTTTGATTTAATTTAACTTAATTTAACTTAATTTAAATTAATTTAATATGTTTTTTAGGATATTTTTGCTCATTAAGAACTAGTTTTTCGCTAATTATTTTTGCAGGATCTAGTTCTATAATATCACACATACTCAATAAATAGATCAAACAATCAGCTAGTTCGTGGCTTATTGCTTTTTTTCCGTTCTTCGAAACTTATCTAAACTTGTGTAAACTTATACATTTTGTTCAATGTTCGATTCCTGCATCATTGACGAGCACCGAGAAACCATCAAGGGTTGCTCTGTAACCTCTCGTCTCAGACAAGCATTTAAACTCTCCGAGGAACTCCCGGCGAGTAGAAAATTGTTCTGACTTGGTTTTCATCTTAACAATTCCTATTTTCTTATCCGTTTAATTAATTTAAAAGGATAGACGGAGAGATTTCTAAAAGTTATAAAAATGAATTTTATTCAAAATGTATAAGTTTGCATAGGATTAATTAAGAAAATAGAAACTGTTGAATACCCTCTTTACTTTTGGCATATGTTATTGTTTCTTGTTCACTTTTCCACTGAAACTCTTCTAACAATTCTGCTGCTTCAATTACAATTGACTGAGCTAAATTAAGTGGCTGATGATATTTTTTCCAGTCTCTTTCATCTCGGAATTGAATTATTTTTTCCATAACTTGTTTTAATGTCATCAATGTCATTACTTCTTCTCGAATTAACCTCTTAATATTTCTATTGAAAATTAATTACTATTATAATCCATAAAAAATAGTATTTTCTATTTTTCTGGTCCTTAGTAACTCCATCTTTGTTTTACCGCATTCAATTCCTTTTCTTCCTCCACTTGATACATTACTTGAATAGGAATTTTTCTTAATCTTTCTTTTGTTTTCCATTGTTCTCCTACCCCAATTAAAACCACTCCTGCTACTACTTCTCCTTCCACGTTTTCATTGATTAGTTTAGTTATTGCGTTTTGTGTATTTCCCGTTCTTATTAGGTCGTCAACTACTATACATTTTTGCCCTTTTTTTATCATTTCTTTGGGAATGTAAATTGTATCTATTCTTGAGCTTGCTTTTGGTACATCAATAGAATAGGTTGCTGTGTTAGTTGGTTTCTTTCTTCTAGCATAAATTGAAGGAATTCCTAGCTCATTCCCTATTGCAATGCAAAAAGGTATACCATCTACTTCTGTTGTAACTACAATATCAGCTTTTTTTGAAGATAAATATTTTTTGACGATATAAAACGAAATGATTCTTAATAATTCATTATCTGATTGAAGTTTAGTGTTATTGATATGAGTATACCTATCAATGATTGATGTTTCTATTCTGCTTTTTATTATTTCCTCAAGAGTATTCTTTTCATCCCAGTGGTTAACAATTTTGTCAATTAATTGGCTGTTTGGTAAAATTTTGTTTGTTTTGTATCTGCTTATACTTGCGATAGACATCCCGAGTTCATCGGCTAATTCAGTCAATGCCCCATATTCCGTAGTTAAATATTGTAATAATTTTACTCCCATTATTTTTTCATGTGCTTTTCTAACTCGGTTTTCTGTCATGTATTCTCCTCCGGTTTTTTCTTAATAAAATTATCGATTTTTTGCAATTTAGTGAAAAAATTTTTCTTAAAAATTGAAAAAATGTTAACAAAAAAGATATTTTTACTACCAATAATCTTGATAGATTTTAAAAAGCAATCCTAAAGGCTTGAGGATGGCTACTAATCTTTCACATAAATGGAAAACATGATAAACGTGAGGAAGAGAGTTTAAATGTAAGAACTGAAAAGGTTGCATGAGAGTTAGAAGAGGATAAAAAATGAGTATGTGGATTGAAAGGTATAAAACGGAGATAAATGAGCTTTTTACTGCAGAAAACGTGCTAAGAAACCAACTTGAGGTAGAAAAAGTTCTGGCAGAAGCAAATGCTGAATGTGGATTCATACCGAAGGAAGCAGGAAAAGAGATTGCTGAAAAATCAACAATGGAATTTGTGAAACTGGAGAGAGTTAGAGAAATAGAAAAAGAAATACATCATGAGCCAATGAACATAGTTATGGGGATAGCTGAACAGTGCCCAAACCATGGAGGTTATGTACACTATGGGGTAACTTCTAATGATATCATGGATACTATGTGGGGATTAATAATCAAAGAAGCAACTTCTATAATTCTCAAAGAAGGAAAAAAACTCCAAAAAACACTGATTGACTTCATTGATAAAAACAAAGAAGTAACAATAATCGGTCGTACTCATGGACAACACGCCATCCCTACAACATTAGGTTTCAAGTTTGCTAATTTTCTTGCAGAATTGGACTTAGCAATAATTAATCTTGAAAATGCACCAACAGGATATGGTAAAATAAGTGGTGCAGTGGGCAATTATGCTTCTTTTGGAACAATGGAGGTAGAAAAACTTGTTCTAGAAAAACTAGGTTTGCAAAAACCAATGATAACTACACAAGTTATTCCAAGGATCATGCATGCTACTTTTATGTTTGCTTTAGCTGGAATAAGTTCCGTTATCGAAAGACTTGCAAAAGAAATTAGGCACCTTCAAAGAACAGAAATCGGAGAACTGCAAGAACCATTTAAACCAAGTCAAGTAGGTTCTTCAACAATGCCACAGAAGAAAAACCCTCATAAAACAGAGAGAATTTGTGGGTTGGCGAGAGTAGTACGAGCAAATGTACAAGCAAGTTTAGAAACAATTCCTTTAGAGCACGAAAGAGATATTTCAAACTCTAGCTTGGAAAGGATAATTATACCAGAATCGTTTATTTTAACTCATTATATACTCAAACAAACAATAACAATCGTTAAAGACCTTGGTGTAAATAAGGAGAAGATAAAGGAGAACTTGTACCTGACTGAAGGAAGACAGTGTGCAGAAAGAGTAATGCTTGCTTTAACTGAAAAAGTGGGACGGCAAAAAGGGCATGAAATACTTAAATCTCTGGCTAGTAAGAAAGATTTCGAACAAGCAATACTTAACCATGAAGAAGTTGGTCGAATATTCACGAGGGAAGAGCTAGAGGAATTACTTGATCCATTAACGTATATCGGCTTAGCAAAGGAAAAAACAGAAGAAGTAGTTGAAAAAATAAGAAAAAAAATCTAAAGTAGAAAAGAGAGATCTCTACTTTTGAGAAGAATGCTTCTCCTAAGAAATATTAGAGTTTATACAACTTTGAATATTTAGTTTTAAGATACTCAATGAAATATTTAGTAGTAAGAGGTTCTCCTGTAATAGCTTCAACTAAGCCTAAGGTGTCATGGATAGCCCCAAGAGAGTGAATATTTTCAACAAGCCATTCTCTAATAGGAGTGAAGGAACCTTTTTCTAAGTTATTAGCCCAGTCGGGTAACTCTTGAGACAGCTTATTAGTTATCTGAGCACTGATAATGTCGCCTATGCCATAACCATAAAAATAACCCCAGAACTGAGAATACCAGTGAAGGTCTTGCATTACTCCTTCAGTATCGGAGGGAACATCTACACCTAGATATTCTTTATATTTTAAAATCCATTCTTTTGGAAGGTCTTTAATAGCTAATCTTCCAGCAAAAAGGTCTCTTTCAATCTCATAACGAATAATGATGTGAAGACTATAAGTTACTTCATCAGCTTGAGTTCTGATTAAACCAGGGGTTACAGCATTAATTGCAAAATGAAAATCATTAAGAGAGATATCATCAAATACTCCATCCGTTAATTTTAGAAAAGTGGAATAATAATGATTCCAAAATTCACGAGAATTACAAATAGCATTTTCAACAAAACGAGATTGAGATTCACCAAAGCTAGGGAAACCAATCATATTAACCGGAAAATCATCCCATTCTTCATTTCTTTGAAGTCTATCAAGAGCGTGACCTACTTCATGGGCTCCTGCAGAAAAGGCTCTAATGACTTTATCTTCTTGGTAATTAACAGTAATTCGAACATCATTTTTACCGCAAGGGATTGTTAGAGGATGCTCAACTTCATCAATACGACCAACTGCTTTATCAGAAGCATGATCATATTCCAAGAAGGTTGCTAAATCTTTGACAAGTTCAACTTGAGTATTGTAAGGAACAATTCTTGAGAGAAAAGAAAGATCAGGTTGAGTTTCTGCATCTTGAATTTGTTTAACAAAAGGAATAAGGAACTCTTTGACTTCATTAAACCATTTATCAAGTAACTCAATGGTAAAACCAGGATCCCTATTATCTAAAAGAGCCTCAAATGGATCATCCAAACCTTTTGCTTCAGCAAGAATCTCTGCTCTTTTGATATTCAAAGCCAGTAATTTTTCCATTTCTGCTTGAACCATTTCAAAATTATTTTCACCTTTAGCTTTTTTCCAGAGCTCAAGCGTTTTATTAGATTGGCTAGCTAGCTGTCCTACTAGTTCAACAGGTAGAATAGTATTATTATCATAGCTTCTTTTAATAAGTTCAAGGTTTCTTTTCTGAAAATCGTCAAGATCCTCATTTTCACAAGAAAGAATAAGCTCACCTATTTTCTTGTCTGTTGACATGATATGAACTTCTTTGCTTAAGTGTGTGAACAGTTTAGCTCGGTGGTTAATCCCTGAAGGAGGCATGTAAGTATTCATGTCCCAGTAGAGTAATCCTTGAATTGATGATACAGTGCTAATCTCAGTAAAAATGGTTATTAATTCATCATATGCTTTTCCCATAGATATCCCTAAGTAATTGTCTGAAGTCTATTGAAAAAGATAACGATTTTGATAATAATTAGCTTAAGCAAAAAAAAGATAAAAAATTCATAAGAAAATTCATAAGAAAATTCATAAAAAATAATCCTCCCCAGGATAAAGGTTTTTTTCTACTACGCACTTTCCTCCGAGGGGATCATAAATGGATCAGATCCCAGTATCTGAACAGTTGGGCTCATAAGAATTAAGCTAACTGAAGCATCTATAGTAATTACTATTCCTTCTTCTGCTGCAAAAGGATCAGAATAAACACCATTATCTGGACAATAAGCAACGTATTGACCTGCACCTATTGCTATGAAAGAAGCATGCCCGGTTGAATTAGTTACTGCAAAATGACCAGTATCCCAGTACTCGGTTTCTGAGAGCTTGATGTAAAGGTAAACTGTTACACCATCCATTGGATCTCCATTATAATCGTTTACTAGAACAGTAAAGGAACCACCACCAATATCAATAATAGTGGAGTTTCCATCAGTTCCATTAACTGGACCATCACTTAAGAAAGTATTACCACTAACGTAGTTTTTACTAACCATATAATAATAAACAGTTCCAGTATTTGCCCAGACTTCTGCTTCACCAGAGTTATCTGTTATGCTTTCACCGCTAATTATTCCTTGATTAATAAGTCTTACATAGATGCTATCTACACCTGTCCCAGCAC
>DAOWED010000093.1 GCA_030638685.1 Candidatus Heimdallarchaeota archaeon
AAAACATATTTATCACCGGATACAAAGGTACCAGCGCCCAGAGGTGAAATTTCAATAATTAAGATTTCACCTTTCTCAAAAGTATCCTCAGATGCCGGATGATTAGTTATTACCCACTCAATGCCCACAGATTGAGCATCGGTTGTTGAAAGAACCACTTGGCTAATAATGAGAGTATTTTTTTCAACAGTTAAATTAAGAGATAAGGAAGTGGAACTGCCTTCATGGGAATTAAGCTTCAAATCAGGGATAGGTTCAAAATACGAGCCAAACATCAAAAACCCAATAAATATGCTTCCTGAAATTAAGAGAATACCAAAAATAGCTATTGGTACAACAACTCCAAGAGGGGGGCGTTGTTCTTTAGCTTCTGTTGGTTTTTCTTTAACAACGATTTTAACAGAAGACTGATTAGTTTCATCACTCATTAATTTAAATGTTCTACAGAGATTTATTAATTCTATCTTCAAAAAGAAAGAAAAATTAGAGAAAAAAAGGAACAAAAAAAAAGATTACTAACTGAGATAACCTAAGAAACAGAAAAAAAAAGAATAGTAATAAAAGGGTAATTGGGGGAGGTTTGAAAAGAGGCTATTTTTCTGATAACTTGACTATACAACCATGAAAATTCCAATACCACCTATAACCATAATAAAAACCAAAATAAGGGTTAAATAAAAGAATTTACCTACTAAATAACTCAATCTGTCGCCAAAAGTCTTTTGTCCGGGTTTTTTAGCTGCTTTAAAGGATCTGTCAAAAACATCATCAAAAATCTCTGAAGTATTGTTACTATCTTCACTCATAGTTATTCAAGTGAACAATCATTATTACTAATTTAAAGATATCGAGTGAGCAAAAGATCAAAAAAAAAAGAAAAAAAAAGAAAAAATCTTAGCAAGAAAATCATTCATTCTAATGAAGAAAAAAACAAGAAAAAGATTTAAACTAGAGGGAGTCTAAAACCTTATGGATTTAGTAGATATAGCTGGATTTTATCCTTATGTGTTTATTGTGACTTTTGCAGTTGTAATATACTGGTTCTGGGACAGAATCAAATACCCAGAAGAAGAAGAAAACAAAATACTTGATGTTATCGCTTTTATTGCAGGTATTATTAACATTATATGGACAGTTTTAATCATACTGGCGGAAATCAATGAAGATACAGAAGGGGACATGGAATATGTCTGGTTCTCGCTTTTATTGATGTTCTTCTTAGGACTTTCATTAGTAGCCAAACCGGTCAAAAGAGTTCCAATCGCAGCAATTCTTTCATTTGTTACCATAGTTGCTATAGTAATTGCATTATCTTTCAATCGTGACGATCTTGACATGTTTGAAGGTATACCCCTCTGGATTTTCGGTGGAATAATTCTAGCAATTGTTGGAATATTCTTCCTGCTTACTAGAGTAACAGAACTAGGAATAGATCAAGTATTAACCATTCTTGGATGGGAACCAATAACCTTGGTACTTGTCGTAGCTGCGTTATTACAAGGATTAGCTGTAATAATGTATGGTGAAGTAGGACTTGGAGAATTCTTTGATTTCCTAACCTAGAAAAGTTAAATACGAGGGGAGAATTATTTTTTATTTCGTAAAAGGTTTGGTTTAAGCTGAAGTTTACTAAGTAATTGAGAAACCATGTGCTCGGATCTACTATGAGTAGATTGATCAGCTAAAATACTGCTTATAGGAGGATTAACAAGGGAATAAAGCATAAGGTGATAGATCCGATCAACATCCATGAGGTAGTTAGCTCCTTCAAAACTGGTTGTTGCCTTATGGGTATGCCGCTTTGTGATTCTTTGAAGAGCTATATTTACAGGGAGATTAAAGAAGAAAATAGTATCGGGAACGATAGAAAAAGCAAGATTTTGAGAGACAATCTTTGACCAATCAAGACCTCTAGCTCCTTGGTAAGCAGCATTAGAATAGAAGTAACGATCACAGATGACAATATAGCCTTCTTTAAGTTTGGGTTCAATTACAGAAGCTAAGTGCTCTTTACGATCCTCCATGAAAAGATCTAACTCTTCTTCTGGAGTTAAACGAACATCAGATGAGAAAGTATCCCTCAATTTTTGACCGGCAGTGGAATCGGAGGTAGGTTCTCGAGTAAGAAAGACGTTATAACCTCTTGCTTCGAGCATAGAGGAAAGAGATCTTGAAGAAGTGGTTTTTCCAGACCCATCTATACCTTCTAAGACTATAAAAAAGCCGTTGTAATCATTTTTTTTCAAAGAGGCTAATGCTCTTTGATCTATTAGTTGGTCCTTGTGATGCTCAGTTGTCATATTCTAAACCGTAAGAGAATGATCGAGATTACATTTTCAATTATCTATCAAAAGTATTTCTAAGAAACACAGCAAAAAATGAAGAAATCAGAAAAAAAGAAAAAAAAACAAAATAAAAGTCGAATAAAATTTTCAAAGTAGCATAATTTTTAATAGGTAGTTGATCTTAGAAAATTAAGGTGAAAAAATAAATGCCGTTTAGACTTGCAATGAGAGGATTTGCAGCCGTTTTTACATTATTTTCAATGGTTGCTAGTCTCACAGGGGCAATATTCTATGTAGTATCATCATATACCGACGCAGTTATCGGAACGGGAGTAATATCAGTAATGATGATACCGCTAGTAGTAGCTTTGATATTTGTGCTATTACAATGGATGATTTCCCCATATATTATGGATTGGACAATAGGGTGGGTTTACAAGAGCACTAGATGGGGTTCCATTGATAGTGTGCTTGATGCTTCCCTCGCTAAATTTGTTCATTCTTTAGAACAAAAATATGGATTTTCGTTTGGTAAAATAAGGATAATTGATGACTTGAACCCCACAGCTTTCACTTACGGTCATAATCGTAGTGGGGCTCGTTTAGTACTCTCTAATGGTATCTTCCATTTTCTTTCTGAAGAAGAGGTTAAAGCTGTCATTGCTCATGAAGCAGGACACGTTGTTCATCGTGATTTTATCTACATGACCCTTGTTGGTGTCTTTCCTATCTTTTTCTATACTATTTTTCGCGGAATTAGTCGTAGTGGTCGACATATAACTGCAATGGTTGCTTCTGATACAGACAAAGATTCAGCTAAAAGCGCCGCTGCAGTAGCTGTCATTATGATTATTGCTGCTGTTATTGCTTATATCATGTACTGGATAAGTCATCTTTTAGTTCTCCTTATTAGTAGAGTAAGAGAGTATTATGCTGATGATTTCTCTGCAAGAGCAACTGATAATCCCAATGCTCTCAGTACCGCTCTTATCAAAATTGCTTATGGTATGGCTGTAGCTGAAAATGAGGAACAAAAAGAACTTGACGCATCCTCTGAAAGAAAAGGTACTTCTCTTGGCAAAACTAAGGTTGCTCCCCAACAGTCCTCTGGTCGCTCACGAGAGTCTGACACTCAATGGAGAAGAGGATTTAAGGATGCTACCCGTAGTTTTAACATTTTTGATGGAAAAAGTGCCAATGACTTAGCCTTTAGTGCTGC
>DAOWED010000029.1 GCA_030638685.1 Candidatus Heimdallarchaeota archaeon
ATATCAATACTGAAACACCTCAAGAATAATCTAGAAATACCATCCATCTCAGAAAATGAAAGTTTGAAAGAGGAAGAATACTGGGTAGACAAAAAAATCAACCACGCAAAAATACAAAGATCCCAAGATAGATTTCAGAAAGAGTTAGTTGGCATACAAAAGAAGAAAATACCTAGAGTAGGGGATACAGCAGTAGTGGTTACTTCATTAAGTTTAAACATCGTAGGAAGGGCAAGACGGGGAGAGAAAGTAAAGGACGAACATATTGAATTTGCTATACAAGCAGCTGCAAGTTCTTTATACCTTAATTTTGCAAAAGAGCTACCTTATGCAGATGTCTTAAAATTGCAGATACCTAAAACTGCTCAAAAAATGTTAACAACATTGATGAAAACAAGTCATGATTTATTTACAAGGTGGGGAATCGAAGTAAAGTATATCATAAGAGGGCTTGCTTATTGTTTATTTTCATTACATGCTGTTCGCATGGCAGTTGATAGAAAGCACAAAAACTACATAAGTGCTCTAAAAGAATCTTATCCTAAGCTAAAATTCGAAAAGAATGAGATAAATAGATTCTTCCCAGAAGTAGCAACTTTACTGGTTTAATAAAAAGAAAGTGATTAAAAATGAATGATCAAACGAATACAGTTGAAGAAAACATTCCACAAGAAGAAATAGCTCATGCTTCTTCTACCTCTACTAACTTAGAATTAGGCAATAAAAATGAAGAACTATTAAAAGAGGAAAAAACTAAAGGTTATGTTTCAAGGATTGTTGATACACTAGCTGATTTATATGTTTTCATTTCTAAAAAGCTAGGACACCTTATAAGCACACCTTTTAGAATAGTAGCTAGAATTTTTGATGGGATTATTGCAGGTGGCAAAAAAGGTAAGAAAGAAAAGGGGATTACTGGATCTGTAACTGGAAGTCTAACAGGGGCAGTGAAAGGAACAAGTGATGGGTTTAAAGAAGGATATTCACACATTAAACAAACTATAACAGCTAGATCAAATGAAGAAATTGGCAATAATAACTCAAATACTGAAACTTCAAACGGAAGTAATTCTTCAGAGAAACCTATAAGTGAGTTTATTGACAGAATTTCATTCACTACTGTTGAAATAGGTGCTTTGAAACTTTATATGTATACTGCTCCTTTCAAAGCTGCAGCAAGGGTTGTTGATGGGACAACTGATGGAATAGTAACTGGTGCAAAGAGAGGAAAACAACCATTAAGTCAATTAGCTTACGCAACAACAGGAGCTGTAGAGGGAGTAGTCAAAGGAACAGTAGAGGGAGTTAAAGAAGGGGCAAGAGAGATAGGGACTGGTTTGGAAAGTATTGTTCATTCAGCAGCACTCATAGCAAAGAAATTCAAGAAAACGAATAAGGTTAAAGACGCTGAAAAGGAAAAAGCTGAAAAGGAAATAGAAGAAAACTGTTAACTAACAAATTAGTTAGCAAATCAGTAACTATTAGCCTATAATTATGTTGAATGAGCTACTCCTGTAAATTTGAATTTCTCAAGTTTAAGAGATGGTGAAGAAGTTCTCGTAAAAAGCTTCAAGTCAGAACCTATAGTATCAATGGAATTAAGCATTCTTGGGATACTGTCAGTAAAACGCATATTTGTAACTGGGTCTTTCAATTCACCATCTTCAATAGTAAAGAAACCATTTCTAGTAAGACCAGTTATTGATCCAGATGAGGCATGAGCAATATTAGAATAAAAGAAAGTATTGATAAAAAGCCCTTTTTTGGTAGAAGAAATTAACTCTTCAGTCGAGCCTCCGTCTCCGGGCTCAAGAACAATAGAATAAGCTGTTGGGAATGCACTATCATACTGAGTAAAGGAAAGACCACAGTGAGAAGTGGTTTTAGTTAGGTCATCATAGAAGCGGGAAGCGGTAAGACTATCCAAAATAGCTGACTTAAAGACGCCTTTCTCAATTAATGATACGTTTTCTTTGGGATTACCTTCTCCATCAAATGGTAGATTCAGCAGAGATTTATGAGGGGAAAGAGGCAAATCTTGAAGAGAAAAGCGTTCATCAAAGACAGTTTCACCTATTCTATCACTAAGAAAAGATCTGTTTTCATAAACTCTAAGACCGTTACTAAACATTGCAAGAAAACTGGCTATTGTGGCAGATGCTGACGGAGAAAGAACAACAGTATATTCACCCGGTTCGATTTTAGTTGCTTTTTCTGAAAGAACAGCTATTTTTGCTGCTTTAGAAGCCATCTCAAGAAAATCTGGTTCTTCAGTTTTCCAGTTGAATACTTCTCCACCAAAACCTCTACCATCAAATGGTCCGCTTAATGCATCAATTTTAAAGTTATTAAATCTTAGATTGTGACTGGCTTCAATACCTTCACTGGAGAGAACGGTAATGAATCCGTCAGAAGTGTAACATGTTCCCGCAATAGAAATCTCTTTAGAAACAGTTTCAGCTTGATCGATAGCTTGCCCTACAATAGCTGCTCGTTCCTCCGTATTGAGCAATTTTGCTTCTGAAGGAAGGGAAGGATAACTATCTGGTTTTTGAGGTAAACCTTGAAAATAAGGAATTTCTGGAATATAAGAAATTGATTCTTCAGCATTAGAGATCATTCGAATTATCCCCTCGTTAGATAGGTCCGATGTTTCAGTAGTAAGAATAGATTTACCTTTAACTGCTCTTAATTGGATCTTACCAGACAAAGTATTCATATTCTGGTGAATTCTTGAAATTGCAAAACGCGTTAGCTCGGTTCTGTTAAGAATTCCCCTCAATTCAAACTGGTCAAATGAGCGGTGAACTAATATCTTTTCAGTTTCAAAGAGTTTTTCCTTAAAAGCGTTTATTTCTTTATCATGTAACATCTTAATTCTCTCCCACTATACCTATCTTCACGCCTTCAAAACGGGAAGGTGAAGAACCATGACCCACATAAGCTGCTTGACCAGGCTCACCTTTGCCGCAGTTAGGTGTACCAAACAACTTCCAATGCTTTTCATTTGCAATTCCACTGCATGATCTCCAGAAGCGAGGAGTTATATCCATGTAAGTAGGGTTCTTAATAACATGGGTAATTTCACCATTTTTAATTCTCCATCCGATCTCGCATCCGAACTGAAAATTGAGCCTTAAATCATCAATAGACCATGATTTATTGGTATCAAAAAAGTAACCGTATTTAGTATCTTCTATAAGTTCATCTAGTTCCCAATCGCCGGGGAGAAGGTTAACATTGGTCATTCTAACAAGGGGGATGAAATTATAACCCATTGCCCTTGCTGCACCGGAGGAGTGTTCTTGATTGATTTCTTTGGC
>DAOWED010000048.1 GCA_030638685.1 Candidatus Heimdallarchaeota archaeon
AGCATTCTTTTTTTGTCGTATTTATCGCTAATGAATAATTCTCCCAGGTCGTGTATGTAGATTATGTTTTTAGTAAGTATCATGATTATGCAAGAAATGAATACCAAGGATACAGCAAAGCAATCTTGAAATCAAGGCTTGTTACACTTGTTTCTTTCTTTATTATGGGTTTAGGAGTAACTTTAGTTTATGCTACAGGAATACCTCTCGTTGAAGAAGGATCAATTACTCCTGGAACACTTTATCTTTTCGTTTTTTACTTCGGTCTTTTACTTCAGCCCATTTTTGAGCTATTAAGACAGATCCAGAACTTACAACAAGCAGATGCTTCAATTGACAGAATCAATGAATTTTTTGCAACAAAAACTGTTCTTGAAGATAAGGGTGAAAAAGAAGCACTCCAGGGACCAGTTGATATTGAATTCAAAGATTTAAGATTTTCTTACCATGAAGAAGATTATGTTTTACAAGAGATCAATTTCCAATTAAAGAAGGGGAAAACAATGGGCCTTATTGGTAAAACAGGCTCAGGAAAAACAACTCTTTCTCGATTAATATATAGATTATACGATTATGAAGATGGAGAAATATTAATTGAGGGAATAAAGACAAAGGATTATTCACTACATGAACTTCGGAAAATGATAGTCATTGTTACTCAACAAGTAGAACTTTTTGCAGCCACAATTAAGGAAAATATCACCTTCTTCGATGAAACAATCAGTGATGAAGTTGTTTTGGAAACTATAGAAAGAGTTGGTTTAACGGACTGGTTGAACAGTCAACCGAATGGACTTAAGACAGAACTGAAAAAAGCAGGTCTTTCAGCCGGTGAATCACAGCTTTTAGCCTTTGCAAGAGCATTCATTACCAATCCATCAATAGTAATATTGGATGAAGCCTCCAGTAGACTTGATCCTGCAACAGAAGTGCTCATCGAAAAAGCAGTAAATAAGCTACTTGAAAATAGAACAGCGATAGTTATAGCTCATCGTTTGGAAACACTTGAGGAAGTAGATGAGATCTTAATTCTTGATGATGGAAAAATCAAAGAATATGGTGACCGAAAAAAACTGGTTGAAGACAAAACATCCTATTATTCGCACCTTAGAGAAGTAGGTATAGAGGAGTTGTTAGTATGAGTGAAGAAGAACAAATTAAAGGTGAAGGAAGGTTTGTCCTCAAAAGCTCAATGTTAATGATTAAACACCAACCAAAATGGTTTATTCTAACCACTCTTTCCAGCGTATTCTTTTTCCTAACACCTCTTGGTTTAGCGTTGGTCACTCGAGAGATCTTTAACAAACTAGAAGGAGTACCACAGTATGATATTGATATTTGGACACTTGTATGGATAATACCGATAGTTTACGTCGTACAAGTAATCACAGAAATCACTTTTTCCGTTTTTGTCTGGAAATTCACTTTGCTTAATAGGGTTCTACTTAGAAAAAATATGATACGAGGGGTTTTTGCTCAACCAGGAGCAGACTCTTTGGAAAAAAGCCCAGGAGAAGCAATCTCTAGATTTAGAGGAGATACTGAAGAAGCAGTCTGGTTTACAGCCTTAATAGGTGATATTTCAGCCTTTATGCTTTTTGCAATATTAGCTTTTGTGATAATGTATTCCATCAATAGCATGGTAACTCTAGTGGTGTTCTTCCCATTTATACTGGTAGTAATAATGATTAATCTCTCCCGTAGGAAATTACAAAGATATAGGGATGAAAGCAGGAAGGCAGCCGGAAAAGTAACGGGTTCAGTTGGTGAAAACTTTGGTTCTATTCAAGCAATAAAGGTAGCCTCTGCTGAAAAAGATATACTCAAACATTTTGCAAAGCTCAATGATGAAAGAAGAAGAACTGCAGTAAATGATACTTCACTAGCTGCTGCTTTACGGTCAACTGGGAAAATAGTTGTCTCAATAAGTACCGGTGTTATTCTTCTATTAGTTGGTCGTTTAATGCAAAGAGGAGAGTTTACTTTAGGAGACTTTACTCTTTTCATATTTTTACTAAACTGGTTAACCGGCTTTATTCGTTTCTTAGGTGAATTCTTAGCTTGGTTCCAGAGAAATAAAATCTCTTATGAGCGTATGCTGGCAATAATGCAAGGAAAAACCGATGTTATGGAAAAGGATGAATTACTAGCAATAAGTCCTCTTTATATTAATGAAAAATACCCTAAGATTGCACCCCTTACTCTCCAACCTCATGATCAGCTTAACTTGTTGGAAGTAAAAGGGTTAACTTATAACTATCCTAACAGTGAAAATGGTGTAAAAGACATTAATCTTGCTTTGAAAAAAGGTTCATTTACAGTGATAGTAGGTCGAATTGGCTCAGGAAAAACAACCCTTCTTCAAAGTCTACTTGGTCTTTTATCAGCTCAGAAAGGAGAAACTTACTGGAATGGTGAATTAGTAACTGACCCTTCATCTTTCTTTATCCCTCCAAAAACAGCCTATACTAGTCAAGTGCCGGTCTTATTCTCTGAATCAGTGGAAGAAAATATTACAATGGGTCTTCCCGTTGAAACAATTGACATTGAGAAAGCAACTAAGATGGCCGTTATTGACGAAGAAATCAGCAAAATGGAAGAGGAGAAAGGCACTAAAATAGGTCCAAAAGGAGTAAGATTATCCGGAGGACAAAAACATCGTCTTGCAGCAGCAAGAATGTTTCTCAGAGAACCAGAGCTATTAATTTTTGATGATTTATCCTCTGCTCTAGATGTAAAAACTGAGGAAAAACTCTGGCAAGGATTATTTGAGAACAAAAATGTTACATTCTTAGTGACTTCTCACAGAAAATATGTTCTTAACAGAGCTGATCAAATTATAGTGCTAAAAAATGGTCAAATATCAGATATTGGTAAAATAGGAGAGCTCCTTGAACGATCTGATGAAATGAAGAAACTTTGGGAAGGAAAAATAACCAATATTGAACAGCCTGAAAAAATCGAAATTAAAACTGAATCGCATTTTTTCAATATTCAAGAAATTGAAGCAAGTAGACGAACTTATCCAGACGATCTTATCACACAATTAAATCTAATAATACCCAAGAAATGGAATTACTCTGCAGAAATTCATCGATTATTTATTGATTTAATAGACCTAGCTTTTGAAGATGATCAGATAACTTCTGATGAGCGACATATTCTTGAACAAGTCTTAACTAATGTTCACTCCTATAGTCACCTCCTTCAAAGAGCCCTTGAAGGTAGCATCATTAACGAAGCTGAAAACCAACAGCTTGAAGAGGCTCGTAAAAAGATTTACAGTGAAGCTTATCATGTTGCTAATCTTGATGAAGTAATTACTTCTGAAGAATTAGTATTACTTGAAAGACTCCTCATACTTATCAAGGAGTTAAACTATTTGGAAACAAAATGAAATAAATAAATTAAATAAAGAAATAATAAATAATAATAAGAAAAATGAAAAGGTAAGAGGAGGAGAAAGAAAAGATTGGCATCTGGCTAATCTTTTGTCAGTTAGACAGGAAAAGTTTCAGGTCTCATTTTAATAAGAGGATTTGGTCCAAGTTCTTTTATTCTCTTAACAGTGTCAACCACTACTTCTCTAAACTTATTGGCTTCAGCTGAAGAGATCCAGTGAAGTTGAAAACGTTCAGGTTCAAGGCCCATTTGGGAAATCATTCTCTCTAAAAGTTTCATTCGTCTAAGAGCTTTTGCGTTACCATTAATATAGTGGCAATCACCTAGATGACAACCAGTAACTAAAACAGCGTCCATTTTTGCTAATGTCTTAAGGACAAACATCGGATCTATTCTTCCAGAGCACATCACTCTAATTAGACGTACATTAGTAGGAAGTTGGTAATGAAGTAATCCGGCTAAATTGGCCCCTTGATAAGTGCACCAGTTACAGCAGAACATTACAATCTTGGGTTCAAATTCGCTTTTTTCTTCTTTAGTTTGTATTTGTTGAGTCATTTTTTATCACCTAGAAAATAGCATCTATCTGAGCATTGATTTGCTCATCAGTATAGCCTTTTGCAGTAATAATACCACTAGGACAGGCACTAACACAAGTTCCACAACCTTTGCAGAGTAATTCTGCCAAAACGGCAACAGGATGCGCCGTTGATATTTCAGGTTTATCTTCAAAGGAGATTGCTTCATATGGACAAATCTTAATACAAATTCCACATCCATGGCATTCCTCTGAATCGATTTCTGCAATTTCTCCACTTATTGATACTCCTTTTGCCATTATTACGGCCACTTTTGCCGCAGCAGCAGAAGCATGAATTGTTGCTTCAGTTGATGTTAACGGAGCTTGAGCAGTACCAGCTAAGAGAATTCCGTCTACTGAAGTTTCTACGGGGCGTAGTTTGGGATGAATTTCTTTCAAGAAACCATCTGTACCTCTTGAAACTCTTGTTAATTCAACAATGTCATCAATTGCTTCTGGTTCAATTCCAACTCCTAAGACTATCAGATCAACAAATATCTCTAATTCTAGATGATCTAACAATTGGTCTTTGACTTGTATTTTGAATGGAAACTCATCACTTTTCGTTACTTGGGGCAAATTTCTCAAGTTATAACGAACAAAAAGCATATCCGTTTCGGATGCGACTTCATTGTATGCTTCATGATTATGACCATATGTCCTTATATCCCTAAAAATACTATAGAGATAAGTTTCTGGGCATTTTTCTTTAAGTTCAGCCGCTGTGTGCATTATCGAAGTGCAACAAACTCTAGAGCAATAAGCATTCATTCTTTCCTTTTGATGACCTATTTCCTCTTCTCTACTGCCTACACAGTGGATAAAAGCAGTTCTTCTAACTGGTTTGCCTTCCCACATTAAATATCCATTTTCAGATTCGTTGTTTTCCATATATTTAATGAAATCCGGCAAAGTTACAACATTTGGTGATTTCTTGTAGAGATATTCACCTTCAGGTGGTTCATAAGGTTTGAAACCAGTAGCAAGAACAACAGCACCAATATTTACTTCCCTAGTAGATGGTGGGTCGCTTGATGTTAATTCTATTTTATAGTCACCCACAACACCTTCAAAGTTAGTCATTTCAGTATTTGTTAGAACGGTGATTCTATTGTCCGTTTTAACTTCCTTGATAAGTTCTCCAATAAGCTCTTTTGCTTTATCTCCTGTTGGGTAAAGCGTGTCAAGGTCATTCATTCGTCCTCCCAATATGGCTGTTTTTTCAATTAAAGTCACTTGGATATTTCGACGAGCGATGTCCTTTGCGGCTCTCAAGCCACTTACTCCGCCACCAATCACTAGAGAATGTACTACAGGATC
>DAOWED010000229.1 GCA_030638685.1 Candidatus Heimdallarchaeota archaeon
ACATACAGCCAACCGTCAAACGAAAGTTCCTCAAGCCATTTTGGTTTGATTCGCTATTACTTGTAGGAAACCCCCACCGCATGCGAAGCGGAGGTGGTGGGTAGTTCATCAATTTATAACTTCAGAATAGCTTAGAAAATCAATTTAAGTTATTTTCAGTAGTTATTGTTGTTCCTTTATCACCTTTGAGAGCTACAAAAGATAGTTCTGGGCGAGTAATAATGACTTTTTTACCTCCGTTTTCTAAGAAACGAATAGCTGCTTTCATTTTTGGACCCATTGAACCAGGAGCAAAATGACCTTCTGCCATATACTTCTTAGCTTCAGCAAGACTGACATTTGTAAGATCTTCTTGTTCAGGAGTGTTGAAATTAAGTGAAACATTAGGTGTATCAGTTAAGATAAGCATAATCTCCGCATTAGTATCTAGAGCGAGTCTTTGAGCCGCGAGGTCTTTATCAATAACTGCTTCTCGTCCTTCTAGATCACCTTCTTCTGTTTGAATGACGGGGATACCTCCTCCTCCAGAGGTAATAACGATAAAACCAGCACTGATAAGGGTGTTAACATAATCCTTTTCCACAATTTTAATAGGATCAGGAGATGGAACAACTCTTCGATATCCTCTTCCTGCATCTTCAATGATTTGCCAATCGGGATGTTCTTCTTTAATCTTGTCAGCATCCTCTTTACTGTAAAAAGGACCAACTGGTTTGGTAGGATTAGCAAAAGCTTGATCATCTTTTGAAACAAGCACTTGAGTGACAAGGGTAGCTACTTGTTTGTCTATTTTTTTCTGTCTTAGGATGTTACCTAAGATTCTTTGAAACATGTAACCGATTTGACCTTGAGTCATTGAACCAGCCACATCCATTGGCTGAATGGGACGATTATGAATCTTATTGCCTGCATCATATTGAAGAAGTAAGGTACCTACTTGAGGACCATTACCATGAGTTAAAATAACTCGGTATCCATCATCAATCATATTGGCAATATGAATAGCTGTTTCAGTTACGTTTTCTAGTTGTTCTTCATAAGTTCCGAGCTGTTTAGCTTGGATAAGTGCATTTCCCCCTAACGCTACTACAATTGTTTCTGTCAAATTTTCCACCTTAATTAAAACTGGTAAAACAATTACCAACCTATGAAAATTTAAAATGTCTGTTATGCGACCGAAGATTGAAATCAATTTAACTGATTAGACGGATTGTGAAACAATTAATGGAAAACAATTTTACTTCTTATCTGAATTGTTCTCTGCATCTGAATCGCTTTCTTCTTCATCTTTTTTAGCTTTTTTGGCTATTTCACTTGCTATTTTTCTGCCAACCATTCCTCCAAATTGACGAAGTGCTTCTTTACCTGTTTCCTTTAACGCATCAGAAATGACTGGTTTTGAGGCTTGAGCTTGCGTCTCTGTTTCTCTTTTAGTTTTTTCAGTTTTCTTTTCTCTTGGTTTCGTATCCTTTGACTTATCCTTTTCTGGCTCGGAAGAAGTAGCAATCTCAACAAAATCTCGAACAGCATCAGTTAAAGATGTCTTAAAATCCTTTTTTCCTTGCTCTGGAGTATAAAGATTGGAGTATGGAGCAAATTTTAGGTCGGTGATTTTAGTAGGTGTTTTGCAGTGAGCACAGTTAGGTTTGATTTTAAGCCAGCTGTCCCAATTAGTTGCAAGTGAATAATATTCACATGAAGCACACTTTGCAACTATATCATCTGGCCTCATGATTCTTCTGGAAATCATATCTTTCTCAAAGACAAACTTACACTTGAAGCATTGGTAAGGGATAACATCCGGATGAACTTGATACCCACAATTTACACAAGAAAAAAGATCCTCCTTAGGAGCTCTCCAATTACTGTATCTTGCACCAATAATATATGCTCTTGATCTTCCGCTTCTGAAGATAGAAGCAAGGTATGTTTTATATCTAAATGCAGAAAAACTAATCCCGACTGAAATAGCTAATATACCCGTTGCTAACCTTATTGAATAGGGGAGCCCTGTAAGAGAAGACCAGAAAATAACTAATAACCCTAAAAGAATCATAAGTGTCCAATTATTAATAACTAACCAGTTGAATCCCTCTTTAGCAAAAGAAATAACATGAGAAAAAATCTTCAATGCTTTAATAGATATAGGTTTGAGCTGTTTGACTCCGTTTTTAAGAAAGATTAGCAATACTTTAATCCATGAAAGACTAATCTTAAAGAACTTAATAATCTCTCTTCTAAAGAACCAAGCAATGTTAATATTAAATAAGCAAATTGCAAGAATAATTCTAGTATTTGAATCAATTGATTCAGGGCTTCCCGGGGTATCTACTAGCAAATAAATAGCACCAACTGATAATAAATTAACTGGTGAAAAAACTATTCCCCAGTTAATCCTCTTCATAAAATCACTGATAAGTTCCGATAGCTCTGATACAAGATCTATTACTTTTTGATTAAGATCATATTGCTCTGAAAAGAACCCTAAAAGAATAAGTACTCCTCCAGAAACAAATAAGATTATTTCAACATTTAGTGATGGACCCATAGCATAAGCTATTAGAATAAGAGGGATAGCAATTAAAGCAAACCCAATTGTTGTAAAAATTGCTCCTGCAGCGAACATCCCCGCACCTAGAAGACCTAGTCTAAATAGAACGTATCCCCAAGAAGCTATTATAAAACCAACAATTATTATTGAAAGTGCCAGTTTTTGTATATCTGGGTCTGTCCCAAAGAGGATCAATAATCCTACTGCAAAAATAGAAATGATTACTCCAAGTCTACTAATTATTGGACCATAAGTAATGCTCTTGCTTCTTTTACGATCTGTCATTTTCTTTTTCCTCCTTTTTCAACATAGTAGCGTGTTTGCGCAAACTTAAAGGAGAATCCTCCAATGAACGCCAAAGCAACCCCTAGAATTGTCCTGGAAATAGTATCATATTCTGAAAGATCAAGTCCGAAAAGAGGATTGTCAATGATTACTGAGAATGCAAAAACAAAGAAAAAGATCCCTATCATTGCAAAAACGGTTGTTTGAATAAGTTCAGTTATTGTTTGAACTGAACTGTACAGTATTCTGATTATTTCTTGAGCAAATTTCTTGAAGAAAGTGTGACCTAGAAGTAATAATACTATTCCAGTAAAGTATCCAGTATAAGCTAACCACTCAGGATCAATTTTACTGAGATGAATTATTGAAAAGTATAAGATACTTAATCCTGTAAGATCTGAGACGAGAGTTTTATTATGTCGATAAGTGAGTATCACTTTTTTATTATTAGCTAGAAGCAATACCAGTGCACCACTTAGGAAAAAATAGATATTGAAATACGGATCAGACCCGATCACTGATAATATAAGTAAAATTATACCAAAGACATTACCTGCCGCTTTAAGGATAGTTCCTATATTTTTGATTAATTCTTTAATAATTGAATAGAACCCTTTGAAAAATTCAGCTAATCCTTTCCCTAACTCATATAGTGCTAGTTTTATCGCTGTCCAGTTTAGAGCAATTACACCAACAAAACTCAATAGTGAAGAAACAGTCCTTATTTCTAGGCTCATTGGTAGGAACCATACTACTACTGAAAACACAATCAGTAAGGTTGTACTTATTCCTCTCCACCTTTTCTTAGTCCAAAGCGCAATATCACTGACTAGATTCTTTATCAGTAAATAGGCATTTTTGAGAAATTCAGCCATTCTTTTACCTAACTCATATAGTGCTAGTTTTATCGTTGTCCAGTTTAGAGCAACTACTCCAACAAAACTCAATAGTGAAGAAATAGCCCTTATTTCTAGGCTCATTGGTAGGAACCATGCAACAACTGAAAAAACGATCAGTATGGTTGTACTTATACCTCTCCACCTTTTTTTAGTCCAAATAGAGATTTGGATGACCCTACTTTTTACTACTTCCCAGTTCCATGAAAATATAAATATGGTTCCCACAATGGCCATAGCTAATCTTTCAAGGCTTTCGTTTGTAGGTACTGCAAATATTGCCCCTACTATTAGTATTATTCCCATTATTGTAAAACCAATTCTAAATATCACAAGTCCTTTCTTTATCACCCATCTTGTAATCCCCTCTAATACGTGGTAAACATTGTAAGTAAATCCCCTTACTAGTTTCATAATTGCTACATCTATAAGAAAGAGCTCAAAAAATACCCCCAGGATGATTAGTATTCCTCCTCCAAGCACCCAATCAAGTTGATTACTTATAGTATCTTCTTTCCCTTGTACTTGATTTATTGAATAAACCATTACTATAACTACTTCTGTAATCACTCCAATAATTGCCATGTTCATTCCTAGCGAGCTTTTTTTGCCTTGTAGCTTGTTATTTTGGTGAATCGTGTCATATAGTAGCCATAATATCGCAGCCGTTGCGATACTGAAACTTATCAGCCCTCCTAGCTTTATTTCAGATTCTGAAAGGGCTATTCCTACTCCAAACACAATTATCCCAGCCCAAATCACCCCTATCAGCGAGTTATACACCATTGATGGAATAACCATTTCTTTCCCCTCGCTTTCTTGAACCATTTCTTTCTTCATTATTAATTAATGGTCAATCGAACTTAAGTAGTTTTCTGTAGTTATTTTCTATTTATCTGTAAAAAACCTTTTAATTAAATCTAAAGAGAAGTGAATGAAATAAATAAAAAAAAGCAAAAGAAGAAAGTAAAAACCACGCAATAAGATTTATTAGTTAAAAAAGAATTAGCTCAATGAAAACAAATGAAGAATGATTTAGTAAAAGATGCCCTTTTAGGAAGTTCGGTTTTTAAGGATGAGGCCTCTTTATTTCCTGAATACATACCACCAGAGCTACCAAATAGAGATGAAGAAGTAAAACGTTTAGCTAGAAATTTTAGAGCACTACTCCGAAGAGACGGGGCATTTAGTGTTAATGTGGCGATTGTTGGAAATGCAGGGATAGGTAAAACAGCTCTTGCAAAATACACTATGGCACAATTAAAGGAATTAGCAGTTAATGAAAACATCAATATTGATTATGCTTATTATAATTGTCACTCATTTAGAAGTAAAACGGCAATCTTGAGAAGCTTAATGGCTGATAGGTTCATGATCCAAAGCAGGGGTTTTTCTGACGAAGAAGTTCTAGAAATGTTATTCAGAAGGCTTCAAAATGAAAATCAGCATCTGATATTAGTTTTGGATGAAGCAAATATGCTAGAATCAGAAGATATATTGTCAATAATACACGCAAATGAAGCATTAGGAATTTCATTAAGCACGATAGTCATTTCACGACCCACAGAATGGAAAATGTTACTAGATGCTCCATTAAGCGGACATATTCATGATCAGATTAATTTAAGATCATATAATATAGATCAATTAATGACTATTCTAAATTACAGAGCTAGAATAGCTTTTATGCCTCAAGCATATACAACAGATCTAATAGAGTTAGTCGCTGAAATTTCGTCTCATACTAGAAATGCTAGACACGGTTTAGAGATACTTTATCGAACGGGTAAAGCAGCTGATAATCTTTCAAAATCAATGCTGGATCCTGAAGACATAAGACGTTCAAAAAATGAAGTGTATCCGGAACTACGACCAGATATTTTTTACGACCTAAAAGAGCACGAGTTAATAGCTGCACTATCCATTGCTAGAGATTTAATGGATACAGGTTCAACAGCAACTACAATTAACAGCTGCTTTGAACAGTATGAAACGGCGTGTGCCGAATTTGGAGTAAGCAGAAGAAAGCTTATCACATTTCGAGGTTTCGTGGATACCTTAGTGAATGTAGGTATAGTAGGAAAAACAACCGCTTTGGCAAATAAAGGAAAACGCGGACGAAGAAGTAAAATCACACTATTTGATATTCCAGCAAGTGTTCTAGCTGAAAGAGTAGAACAACGAATAAAATCAGTATGAGGCTAATTTTAACAAAAAATAAGATATGAAAACTCTTTTCGTTTCTTGGTTACTCATCCTCTACTCGGAAGTCGCTTCCTTTAATTCCTTCTTGTCGTCTTTTAATCCACGCTCTGAATATTTCTTCAGGGGATTTTAGACCTAATAGCTCCGTTATAGTGAAAGCCGGTACTCCCTCAATACATGCTTCTTCCGGTTCAAAACCTGTAATAATCATTGTTTTCTTCAGAACAGCTCTCCCAAGGTTACCTATCTTTTTAGCCTCATTCAAAGTTTTAGAAGTTTTTTTCTCAGTGACATAAAGCAGCATTGTTTGGTCTATCTTTTCTTTTTCCTTTTTAGGTTGATTATCTGTTAAAGCATCCATTGGTGATTTACTGGGCCAAAATTGATCTGAAATACCTATTTTACTTAAAAGATCAAAGATCTCTTCATTGATACCTTTAAGATCGATGTTTTCAAACTCCTCCTTTTTCTCAAATTCAAACTCCCAACTAAAAAGAGGTAATGGCTTGATAAGTGCTGCTTCCAGATGTTTTTCTAATTCTTGGGCTGTTTCTATAGAAGCACTTGTCGTTTCTCGCTCATACTCGTAAACTGATCGTCTTGATACTCCAATCATTGATGCAAGGTGACCCATACTTAATTTCTTTTCTTTTCTGATATTTCGTATTATTTTTCCATCCAACTGAACATAAAAACTTCCTCTGTGATGAATCACTAATGGAGCATTTATTCGATTTAGATAACTTAGAAATGTTGTAATTGTGACTACTGGGAGACCGAACTTCAAGTAAACCAGTTCATCTTCCATTTCTTGATTTTTATTCAAGAATTTACTAATTATGATAGGTGTACCACCTAAAAACTGAGATATTCTTTTAAGCTCGTAGAGTTGTTCTTCCGTTATTCCCCTAAGCATGTAAATAACTTTTATAAGAAGTGTAGAACTAGGATGTCGCGCATAAATTGTAAAGCAAGCTGTAGAATCTGAAACCATAAAAACAGTAAACCCATTTTTCATAAGGTTATCAATCACTGTTTTTTCGAGCTCATCTCGTTCCTTTTCTATTTCTGTTTCTGCTTTATACTCCGACATTACTGCCTCACTTCTTCCACATGCTTTCTATAATGAAAAAGCTATAAACTGATATAAAAACATGTCGGTCACTTTCTTATCTAAAGTGAAAGATGGGGCTTGCAACTGTTTTCATTTTTTTAATCATTCTTTGGTAAACTTATACATAAGTTTGAAGTAATTAGTAAGCGTCCAGTAATATATGGTAGATGATTTGATAGCCATTATTACTTCTTTTTCTGGTAAAATTCATGGTCTAAGAGCTTACAAAAACAAGAAAATAAATAAGAAACCTAAAAATCAGAAAAGAAATTAGATGAATGAACTATCAATCTCAGCTTCAACATTACGACGAGTTTGAAGAGTTTGATTCACTTGTTCGTAGAATTTCTTAAGCTGGGGCGTCATAGTTGGATGTACTACAGTCTTTGCTTCTTCAAAATGTTTAAGATGTACCGTATCTGCATCATTGTCTTCACGAAGGGCTGCAATGGCTGCTTCTCGACAGAGAGCTTCAATATCTGCACCGACATAAAAGTCCATAGTAGAAGCAATTTGAACTATATCAACATCTTCAGCAAGAGGCATATTTTTAACGTATATTTTAAGGATCTCTTCTCGAGCTTTCTGATCAGGTTCATCGATCTTAATCAAACGGTCAAAGCGTCCAGGGCGAAGAAGCGCAGAATCAATTAAATCAGGACGATTAGTAGCTGCTAAAACCATCACGTCTTTCAATAGTTCCATACCGTCAATTTCAGTCAAAAACTGGCTGATAACGCGTTCAGTAACAGGATTATCGCTGCTTGACCCACGACGAGGAGCCATAGAATCTATCTCATCAAAGAAGATAATACAAGGAGAAGCAAGACGAGCTTTACGGAAGACTTCACGAATAGCTTTTTCACTTTCACCGACCCATTTGCTCAAAAGCTCAGGACCTTTAATTGAGATAAAATTAGACTCACTTTCACTAGCAACAGCCTTGGCAATTAAGGTTTTACCTGTTCCTGGAGGACCATAAAGGAGAACACCTTTTGGTGGGGAAATACCTAATTTAAGAAAGCGTCCGGGGGATTTAATAGGCCATTCAACAGCCTCTTGAAGACTAGCGATAACGTCTTGAAGACCACCAACATCATCATAGTTGACATTGGGGATCTCGATGAAAACTTCACGAATAGCTGTAGGTTGAATCTCTTTAAGAGCCCCTTGAAAATCGTCTTGAGATACTTCAAGATCTTCGAGAATATCAGCAGGAATAACATCTTGCTCAAGGTCAATGTCTGGAAGAATACGTCTAAGAGTTTTCATAGCTGCTTCTCGAGCTAGTGCTTGAAGGTCTGCTCCAACATAACCATGAGTAACATCAGCTAGTCTTTCTAAGATAACATCTTTAGCCAAAGGCATTCCACGAGTGTGAATGTGAAGAACTTCAAGTCGACCGGTTCGATTAGGAACATCAATTTCTATCTCACGGTCAAAACGACCAGGACGACGAAGAGCAGGATCAACAGCATTAGGACGATTGGTAGCACCAATAACTATTACTTGTCCTCGAGAAGTTATACCGTCCATAAGAGCAAGTAGTTGAGCCACAACTCGTCTTTCAACTTCACCAGAAACATCTTCTCTTTTTGGGGCAATGGCATCAAGTTCATCAATAAAAATAATGGAGGGGGCTTTATCTTGAGCTTCTCTAAAGATGGCTCTAAGCCTTTGTTCAGATTCACCATAATATTTACTCATGATCTCTGGACCTTGAATAGTTATAAAGTGAGCATCACTTTCACTAGCAACAGCACGAGCAATCAAAGTTTTACCGCATCCAGGAGGGCCATGAAGGAGAACTCCATTAGGTGGATCAATACCTAGCTTATCGAAAATCTCAGGATGACGAAGGGGAAGTTCAACCATCTCGCGAACTCGAATAATTTCGTCTTTTAACCCACCAATGTCTTCATAGGAAATAGTAGGACGACCTATATCACTATCCTCCAAAGGCTTACTTGAGACAGAAACTTGAGTCTCTTCTGTAACGAGGATGATGCCTGAAGGTTGCATTTTTGAAACAACGAAGGGTATTGCTCTACCTAAAACAGGGATCATAACTACATCACCTTTTGAAAAAGGAAATCCAACTAACTTACGTTTAACAAAATTCTCGAAACCAAAATCAACAGGAATGTTCATATTTGCAGGATGGAAGTTAACGTTTCTAGCCTTACTGACTTTGGCTTTCGAAACAGTTACTCTGTCACCAATAGAAACACCTGAATTCTGGCGAATAACTCCATCCATTCGAATTATTCCTTGACCGATATCATCTTTGTAAGCAGGCCAAGCAACCGCTGCTGTAATTTTTTTAGCAGAAATTTCAATTATTTCACCGGTAGTGATACCTAGTTTTTTCATTGCAGAATTATCCAAACGTACTTTTCCTCTAATTACATCTCTTTGTTTGGCTTCTGTAACACGCA
>DAOWED010000099.1 GCA_030638685.1 Candidatus Heimdallarchaeota archaeon
ATAACTATACTTCCAATCCTTTGAGTGAAGCTGACCGTAATTGTGCTTTTTATGATAATGGCGCAGAGAACTCTCTCGTTGCTGTCAATTATGACTTTGATCTGCCAGTAACTGCTAAAATTTTTGGAATTGAAGTTAAAGTTTTGCATGCTCCTTGGAATACAGGCTACTATGCTAATTTATCTATAGAACTTTTCTGGAATAATCGTGAATCTGTTACTTCTACTGGATATTTTGATTATGTAGATGGAAGCTATCATGGATTTGATGCTACTTTCAAAAATGTTACTTTAGGGGCATCTAATGATGATTGGGGTCGTTCTTGGGCAATAGATGACTTTTCCAATGAGAACTTTGGAGTAAGGCTTGTTTGCACGGATTTCATAGGTTCAGAAACAGTTGATATTGCTTGGGTGAAAATCTATTATTATGAGGACACAACGATTATAATTGATCAAATTGATGCTATCACTTTTGAATATGATGATGTAAATGCTTATCTAAACTGGACAGTGTATCTATACAATCCAAACTTACTATCAATGAAGGACTATGCTTCAACTGAATTTTTGATCAATGGGTTCAAATATTCTTTTTCTAGTGTATTTATGAATCAAATCACAAACGGAAGTATGATTGTTATCAATTCAAGCTCAACTCTTTATAATGAAGAGGGCACTTCTATTGAATTCTTTCAAGATGATTATCAACCTGGTGAATTTAATGTTACTTTATTTGTTTCATGGGAAGATCTTTCCGGTGTTTATAGCTTGAATAGTTCTTGCACAATAATGGTAACTATAAACGCTCCCCCAGTAACTGAGTTCTCTTTAACTGGTCTTATTTTCTTAGGAATTGTGATAATTCCATTTATTAAGCGAAAGAAAAAGTAAACACTAACAAAACTGCGGAAATTGATCTTTTTCTAACTCTTTCTGCAGTTATTTCTTTCAAGTTGCCAAATTCATGCTTTTATTTTTTGAGTTTAAGATAGCATTAGCTTTATATTTTAGTTTGTGGATAGCTGTTAATGAATGAACTGAACGACTGGAGTGAAAAGAATAGACGTTCTTATCTGTGATGACGATAAACGAATGCTCACAATGAGCAAAGAGTATCTGAATCGTATTGATCCATCATTAAACGTTACTTGCGTAAATACTGTTGATGCGGCAATTGAAGTAGTTGATAGTCAGCACATAGATCTAATCGTGAGTGACTACCAGATGCCGGATAGAGATGGGTTAGATCTACTTAGATACTTACGAATTGAAAAACAGAATTATATACCATTCATTATTTTCACAGGCCAATCTCGAGAAGAAGTGGCAATAGAGGCATTAAATTTAGGAGCTAGTCGGTTCATTCAAAAGGGAGTAGATATCAAAGCTCAGTATAATTTACTTGCACGAATAATAAATCAAGAATACCTCAATTATCAAACGCAAGAAAACCTAAAAATCTCCCTAAAAAACTATCAGAAGCTCTTTGAACAATCAATGGATGCTATTTTTCTAATTGATTTAGACAGCAGATCATTTATAGATGTTAATCAAAATGCCGTTAAACTTCTGGGTTATACTAAAAATGAACTTTTAAAAATGACTGTTAATGATATTAATCTTCCCGAATTCGAAGAAAAGTATAGAGAAGCCAATAAGAGAATGCTAGAAGAAGGAAGTAATAAATTTGAAAATGTCCATGTTCATAAAGATGGAACACATATACCTGTTGAAATAAGCTCTAATTTGATAGAATTTGGCAATCGAAGAGTAACTCAAGCTAATGTCAGAGATCTTACAGCTAGCAAAAAACTAGAGGGACAATTGCAACGAACTGAAGAAAGTCACAGAATGCTTATCCAGAGGATAACAGAAGGAATAGTAATTGATGATGCTGATGCAAATTTTAAATTTGTCAATGACAGTATGTGTGAGCTCATTGGTTATTCTCGAGAAGAATTGTTAGATAAAAATGTTTACGATTTTTTGGATGAAGAAAATAAACAGATCTTGAGTTATCAGCATACCAGACGAAAACAAGGAGAGACAGATTCTTACGAGTTAGCCTTTACTAGAAAAGATGGAACAACAGTACCAACAATTGTTTCACCGAAAGCAATTATTGAAGAAGGAGAATATGCCGGATCATTTGCTGCGATAACTAATATTTCAAAACTTAAGATGACGGAAGAGTTATTACGAAAAGAACAACAAACAGCTCAAAAATATCTTGATATTGCAGGTGAAATAATCGTTATTTTAGATCCACAAGCCAATGTTAAGCTTATCAATAAAAAAGGAGCAGAAATATTAGGTTATACTGAGGATGAAATAATTGGTACAAATTGGATTGATAATTATATTCCAGAAAGCATGAGAAAAGAAATGACTGATGTTTTCCATAAATTTACTGCTAACGATGTTCAACTAGTTGAAAAATATCAAAATCCTGTTCTTACAAAAGATGGATCTATAAGAATAATAATGTGGCATAACGAAATAATTGGTGATAATCACTTAGATGCCGCATCCATTAGCTCTGGTATAGATTTAACTGATCTTATTTTAGCTCAAAATGAAAGGGATAAAGCATTTGAAGAAACAGAATTTTTACATGAATTACTCAGACATGACGTTAAAAACAAAACCATAATCGCTGAAGGTTATCTTTCACTAATAATGGAAACTGCTCAGTTTACAGATAGTGAGAAAATTAAATTAGAACACGCTATTAGTTCTATACAATCCTCAATAGACCTAATCTCTAATATTCAATATATTCGTTTAATCAATAAAGAAGAAGAAAGACTTGATTTACATCTATCATATGTAATAGAGGAGGTTGTACAAAGCCTTACTCATTTAGCAGAAAAGAAACAGATATCATTCAACTGCAAGCCTATTCCCTCAGAAGTTGTTATTACAGCTGGATCATTGATTAACGAGCTTTTCTCAAATATCATTGAAAATGCAATTGTTCATTCGAGAGGTTCACTAATTCAGATAGTGTGTGACTGTGAAGATGAATATGTTACAGTTAAAATCGATGATGATGGGATCGGTATAAGTGAAAGAATTGAAGGTAAAGTCTTTGATAAAAAAGTTAAAGGAGTAAATTCTGATGGCTCCGGATTGGGTCTTTATCTTGTTAGAAAAATAGCCGAAAACTATAGTGGTGAGATTAAGCATGGAAAATCAAAGCTTGGAGGGACATGTTTTGAGGTTAAGCTCTTAAGGAAGGTAAAAGTACACAACTTAGAAGATATGAAAAGAAGGATAAATCAGTCAGAAAATGCTTAGTTGTATACTCACACAGAGAAATGAAATTATCGGAAAGATGTTAATTAATCATTTTAGAGTAATTACTTTATTTTTCACTATTATGTAGTTAATCATGTCACTGATAGAACTCCTTTTGTATATTTAACCAAGAAACACTTTGGAACTTAAAAGGTGAAAAAATGTTTCGTCGTTTTGCAAGTAGAGAAGGAAATGACACAATGAGCTTACTCGGTAATGCAGCCATTGCTAGAGGAGCTATGGAAGCAGGAGTACAGTTTGTTGCTGCTTACCCCGGAACTCCTTCTACTGAAATTATAGAAGCGCTTAGAAGCGTAGGAAAAGAACTCGACATTTATGTTGAGTGGTCAGTTAATGAGAAAGTTGCAATGGAAGTAGCTGCTTCTGCGGCCATCTCTGGTCTAAGAACACTTTTTGCTGCAAAGCATGTTGGAATCAACGTTGCGGCTGACCCAATGATGACTTTATCTCTTTCATTAGGAATAGTCGGTGGGATGGTAATAGTAGCAGCAGATGATCCTTCTTGTCACTCTTCTCAAAATGAACAAGATTCCCGTTTTATGGCAAGGATGGCAAACATGCCTTGCTTAGAACCGGCTGATATTGAGGAAGCAAAAGATATGACTTCTCATGCTTTTGATATTAGCGAGCAATTTGGTGTTCCAATGATGGTACGTTCAACTACTCGTATTTCTCACTCTAAAGGAAATGTCACTCTAGAACCAATTCTTGATGAAAAAAGAGATCCTAATTTTGTGAAAGATTACAAAAAATGGGTCTGTATTCCATCCAATACTCGAGTAAATCACAAAAGAGTAATTGATCAAAGAGATAGAATGAGAGAATGGTTACCTGGATCGGGTCTTAACTTCATTGAAAATAATGAAGTTGAGAAGAAAGAGTATGGAATAATAACTTCAGGCATATCTTATGCGTATGTCAAAGAAGCATTAGATTACTTAGGAGTGGAAGTACCAATACTAAAATTTGGAATGGTATGGCCTATTGAGAGAAAAATACTAAGTGATTTTGCTGACTTGGTTGATAAAATAATAGTCATTGAAGAGGTAGAACCTTACCTTGAAACAATTATTGCTCATGAATTAACTATACTTAATAAAAAGAATGAATTATTGGGTAAATACCGAGGAGAAGTTACTCCTCGAACACTTGAGCTTAATGGTCTATTAGTTGCAAAAGGATTACATTCCTATCTAGGCGGAAATATGCCCCCTCAGCAAGATCAATCAGTTTATGATTCCATTATACCTCATATACCAAACCGTCCTCCCGTCTTATGTGCAGGTTGTCCGCATAGAAATACCTTCAGAGCTATGAGAAAGACAATTGGAACAAAAGCAATTTATAATTCAGATATTGGATGTTACACATTGGGAGATCCAAACCTAACTAATACTTGTCTGGATATGGGTGGATCAATAGCCATGGGTTCTGGTTTTGGAAAACTTTACACTGATCGACCAGTTGTAGCAATAATTGGAGATAGTACCTTCTTTCATAGTGGAATAACTGGGTTAGTTAATGCGGTATATAATAGATCAAGATTAATGGTAACAATTGTAGACAATAGAATAACAGCAATGACAGGAATGCAAGATAATCCCGGAAGTGGAAAAAATGCTTTGGGTGATGCAGCTCCAATAATAAATATTGAAGCAATTTGTAAAGCAGTCGGAGCAAACTATGTTAAAACAATTGATCCTTTTGATTTACCTGCCATTGAAGCAACTTACAAGGAAGCACTTGAAACATTAGATGATGGTGTAGCAGTTATCATTAGTACACAAGCATGCGCAATGGAAGAAAGAAGAGTCAGAAGAAAAGAAGGAATAATTAAATTCTATAAGGTAGATCTTGAGTTATGTGACGGATGCGGAAGGTGCATTAGAGTAGGTTGTCCCGCAATAGAGCCATCTGAAGAGCTAAACGAAAAAGGACGACCCAAAATGATCATCGATCCTGAAATATGTAACGCTTGTGGGCTGTGTGTCTACGAGTGTACTCGAGATGCAATTCAATTAGTGGAGATAAGAAAATGAGCGAAACAAAAACTGAAGAAATCAACTACCAGATTGTTGTTTGTGGAGTAGGTGGACAAGGAGTACTCCTCTTAACCGATATTCTAACTAATCTAGCAACAGATCAAGGAATTAAAGTAAGAGGTTCAGAAACACATGGAATGTCTCAGAGAGGAGGAACGGTTCTTTGTACCATCAAAGTTGGTCCTAAGGCGTATTCTCCATTAATTATGGACGGTACAGCTGATATAATTATTGCGCTTGAAAAACATGAAGCACTAAGATATTCTCCCTTGCTTAAGAAAGATGGATGGATAGTTGTAAATACAAAAGAACTCTTACCACAGTCGTGGAAGCTTGATAAAGAAGCAGTTGAAACGGCTCGAAAAAACTTTGAGGATGACATTAATAAAATCACTCCTAATGTCTGTTTTGTTGATGCTGAGGAACTAGCCAAAAAAGCAGGTGCAGTTATTGCCCAAAACGTAGTAATGTTAGGAGCAGCAGCAGCATGTGAAGACTTTCCATTTACAAGTGATCAAGTGAAGAAAACTCTTGAAAAAGTGGTAAAGAAACGATTTGTGGATCTAAATCTTCAAGCATTTGATAATGGTCTTGAAAAAGGTATTTCAGCTTAAGGAAATAATAGTTAAGGGGAGAGTTTTTTTTTAATTATTTTTCAGTTCTTATAATAATAGATTAATCTAGATTAACTAATATTAGAACTGAGCCTTTTTTATTTCTTTATCTTCCCAAGCTTTAACAGCTTGAAAAACTGATTGAAGAACGGGGATAGCTTTATTCAATTCAGCAACTGGTACCCCATTTTGAATGGATTTAATGAAATCTGAAACTTCATCCATAAGTGGTTCCCCATAATATTTGAATGAAGAACCTCCTTCTCTAATAGGTATTGCAAGGTTGGTTCCTTCTCCTTTGGCGATGGAAAGAACACGATATTCAACTTGTTGGCTGATTAAGTCAGCAAAGAGGCTTCCAGTAGTACCCTCAATTTTAAGTGTTCTAAGGCGCAAAGCATAGTTTAAACTGAGGTAACAAGAAGCAACACAGCTTTCGTTGTAAAATAATAAATGAGCAGAATTAAGTTTATTATTTTTCTCAGTTCCAGCTGCTACAACATTAAACTCGCCGGAAATAAGCTCAGAAAGAATAGAAATATCATGAGTACCCAGGTCGCTAATGACATTACTTAAAGAGAGAAGTCTAATGTCTGGAGTTGGACCACATCGAGTAAAGGTTATACTCTTAATTTCTCCGATGGAACCATCTTTAACAAGTTGGATAATGCCTTGAACTGTGGGATTATAAATCTCTGAATGACCAGTCATGAGGATTCGATCTTTAGTCAAATCATTATCGGCAAGTAATTCTTTTAGTTTAACAAGCTCTTCTTCTGTTTCAACGGCAGGTTTTTCGATAAGAATCCCTTTTACGGAAGTATTTTTGAGTAAATCCTCAAAAAAAGTGAAGTGAGTATTGGTGGGAGTAGAAACTATTACTCCATCTAGTTTTTCATTAATTATCATCTGCTTGTAATCAGCAAAGGATGGAACGTTAAATTTATCTCCTTGTTTTTGAGCAAGTTCTTCATCAAAATCAGCTACTGCAGCAAGACAACCAAGTTTATCTAATACTCTTACATGATTTCGACCCATGCTGCCCGTTCCAATAACACCTATCCTAGGACGACCCATAGTTCAAGAGTACTCTTTCAGCTAATAAATCTATCAGTTGTTTAGTTAAGTTCAATGAAAGATTATTTTTCAGGAAGATGAATTAAGAAATCGCAATAATCATCTCCTTGAATAACTGAGCTAATTACTTCAATATCAACAGATGTTTCCAGAATGCCTTCCCAGAGAGTTTTATACCAACCTGAACTACAATAGCAATAAGTTTCAGAGATAGAGTCCTCTGTTGCCCATACTAAAGGACAGAAACAATAGGCTTTTCTTTTTTCAAGTAAAGTTTCTGCAATAGCATAAGCCTCTGGATTTCTGGGGTTTTTACGCATCTTAATAGTATTACCTTCTAAGACGGGTTTTTCGTAATATCTTGGATCATCATGGATCATAAAATGAAGTAGTTTAGCAATATCCTTGTCAAATTCATGATACTTAGAGCGTAGGAAGTCAATCCGATCTTGAGGAAATGGGCAAGTACAGCCTAACAAAAGATTTTTTCTAGTTAAAGGATCAACTATAAGCTTATCCAATCGATCCATAATCTTACCCGTGAGTTGTGCAAGCACAAGTTCATCTGTTTCTTGAAGGATTTCATTGGTTCCGTTAAGAATCTCTTTACGGAAATTAACACCTACATGTTGGTCTAAACCTTTAGTTATACAATCAACAAATTTGTCTTTCTTGTATTGTATTATTCGATCAGTTTCTTCGTGTTGTTCTTTCTTAGCTTCGCTTTCTGACATACTTATCAGAATAATAAGTATTCAAACAAATATAAATGTTCCAGTGAGTCCGAGAATTAAAACCAGTCGGACTTAATCGGAAAAGGTTTTGGTTGAGAGTTAAGCACTCTAAAACTAAAAATAAGGTGGGGAGGATAGTAGTAAAAATATTAATTTTATTAATTGAATTATGTTGATAATTTGATAATTTGATAATTTGATTAACGTTATTGATATTTTTTAGTATTTGATCTAATTTAATAATTTCTCAAAATAAAAGCAAGAAAACCACTTCGCGTTTTTCTCTTTCTACTATAATTTTGTTTTTGGTTTTTATATTGTTCCAATTCAAAATCTGTATTCATTTTTACCATTTTATTATTGTATTAATCATTTAAAAAATTACTCAAAGCAGTTATTTAGAAAATTGATTACTTTGTTAATTAATTAATCGCAAAAAACCATTTTAAAGCTTTGGAGGAGAGATTATAGTGAAAAAACAGGATTATGATGCAAGATATTCTTCTACTTTTTGAACCTCTATCTGTCCAAGAATGTTTTCTTTATGTAGTTTAAAGCCCATTCTGTGGTTAATTGAAAGCATTGGTGCATTTTCGTTTGCATTCCCTGTTGAGATAAATTCTGTTTTGGGGTAGTTTTCCTTGATATATCTTAGCATTTTTGCTTTTAACCATTTACCTTTTCCATGCCCTCTATAATCTGACTGTACACCTGTTAAGTTTTGACTTATGATCGTTTCTCTAGCTGGAATACAAACAATATCACTTACTCCTGAAATTTTATTATCCTCTTCAAGAACAATACTGATTATCATTTCTCCTCCAATTGAAGCAAGTTGTTGTTTTTGTTCCTTATAAACTTCTGGAGTAACTACAAGTGATCCGATTTCCAAATCTCCTAAAGGTTGTTGGTTTAGTGTTTCAGTATACACCTCGAAAAGGTGCTCTTCTAACCCTTCGGGTATTTCTTTGAAAATTTTGAGTTCTGCAGTAGGTGATCTTTCTTCTCCTTCTTTGATCCACTGATCTATCATTTCCCAATCTACTTCTTCTAAAGCAAGTCTATTTTCAGCTCCTTCTAATGCTATGTCTGCTCCCAAAACTTGTAAAAATTCTTTTCCTGAAGCTTCTGAGGAATCCAACATCATCTTTGTTTTTCCTTTTTCTTTTGCTAGTTCAACAGCTTTTGAGATTAAAGCTGTCCCTATTCTTTTCCTCTGATACTCAGGTAAAACAGCCATTGATATCGGAAAAATATGTTCATTTCCTTTATATGATGCTGAAGTTGGTAATAACTCAGTACAAACCAGTTGTGCGATAATTTTATCTTTTACTCCTTCTTCATAAACTACAAATCTATGAGGTTTTGCTTCTTTTGATTCTATTTTCATCATCTGTTCTACAGGTTCATTGTCTACCACTGGATCTTCCGGGTTGACAATTTCTTGTCTTCTTTTTCTATAGACATGATATTTTTCCCAATCTTCTTGTGTTGCCTCTTTTGGGTCAAATTTCTCAATAATAATCCGCATAACTTTTATAACCCTCCATTACTTATAAACTTTTATGTAAGATGTAAATAAAATACACAAAATACTAAAATGTAATTAAAGATAAGAGTTAAGAAAAACAAGCGTTTGAATCACTCATCACGATCAAAGTGTTTAGTCAAATATAATTAATAGCTGTAATAAGATGGTACTGTGAAGAAAAAAAAAGAGGAGAAGAGAAAATAATAAGAGTTTTTTAGTCAAGTCTAAAAGCATCAATCATTGCTATGACATCGTCACCCAACGGAT
>DAOWED010000028.1 GCA_030638685.1 Candidatus Heimdallarchaeota archaeon
AAACTGGATCATTGATCACAGGTGCTGGTGGAATTATGGTTATTTCCCTTGGTGGATTGATGTTTTCATCATCTATGATTTTGAAACAGTTTGGTTTCGTGCTTTCTTTTGCTGTGCTTTTAGATACGTTTGTTGTACGAACACTTCTCGTACCAGCAATTATGGGATTAGCACAAAAGTGGAATTGGTGGCCAACTGTCCCCCCCGGGCGAAAAGAAATGTGAAACAGTACTCATAGTCGTTACAGTTACTGTTCAACTCTATCTGTCACGCATTTAGTCTAATAATTCACCATTTATCCCCCCCTCCTCTCCTCCTTTTATTGAAAAAAAAGTGATAAATAAAATGACAACAATTAACAGTATCCGAACACACTTGACTGGATTAAAATCACACTTAGTCATCTCATTCATTACAGTACAAATAGTGAGCTCATTCATTATTGTTATATATGCCTTAACAGTCTTAACAGAAAAGATAGCGGAAAATATGAGCAATTTAAAGATTCCTGTCCTGTAATTTAGGAGATGTAAAAATTCAAGATATTTCCTTAAAAGAAAGTTAAAAGAAAAATATTGTATTCCTCCTCTCCTTTCTATTTTTGTTATGTAACCTATACGACTAACTTTGGTTTTACATAACTGGAAGGCTTTTTTTTAATTTTGAAGCTAAGCATTCGCTGATCTTATTAAATGCTCATTGAAAAGTTCTTGCCACTTATAATCTATAAACAGAAGACCTATACCAAATGTACAGATAGATATTACTAAAGCTGCTGCTCCTGATACTCCTCGATCGTAAGCTCCTTCATAAGTCAAATGCTTGTACATTTTTTCATGTTTAATGAATATAAGAATGAATATTGGAATATAAAAGAAACATAGTAGTAGCATTATTATCACTAAGTTAGGATCAGTGTCAAGCCTTTCAGAGTTAGGTATATTTTTACTTAGATGATGACGATTCCAATGTGATCTAGTGTCCTCAAAATTCAAGTAAATATAAACCAAATAGCCAATCCCCATGGTACAAAGCGAAATAATCATCCAGTTAATCCAGATACGAGTTGGTGCTGATGTTTGTTTGTAGCTTGTTGAAACAGCTGCTGGTGTTCTTGAACCATAACCGGGTGAAGTTTGTTGTCTTGCTTCTAGTTGAACTGGTTGAGGTGATTTACTATCAGAACTTGCTCCACACTCAGAGCAGAAAGCTACTCCTTGATCAAGCATTGAACCGCATGAGATACAGTAAGCTCCTTGAAACGCTTGGCTTGCAAAACTAGTTTTTTCCGAACTTACTTGTTCAACCAAAGCAGTTGTACCACAAGAAGGACAAAATTCATCATTTGAATCTAACTTATATCCACATTCGTTACAATAACTCATTCTTTTTCACTTGAAGAAAATGGTTTTTTGCTTTTAAATGTTTTCCATCCTTAAGACTATCATGTCTGAGCAAAAAGGTTATAGATGTGATAACCTTATGTTTCTAGATGAATTCTGATTTAGCTAATAATCAAGAAGTAATTTCATTAAAATCTTTATTGAAATTGTTAGCTACGATTGATAAAGGATTAAGTAGTTATCTTTATACTGATGTTTTTGACGATGCAGATTCATCAAATCTTAACCCTGTCATTGATTATTTAGCTAAATTGCTCTCTGAAGATACTACTGAGCTGAATCAAATATCAAATGAAACGACCGATCTTTCTTCTTCAGTAGAACAAAAGCGTTTTGACAGAGTGATTAATCATTTTGAGGATTTTTCTTCTTCTAGATTATCTTTCAGAACAATCATATCAGGAGCAAATGGAGAAACACCTCTTATTGGAAAAAAAGGTTCTTTGGCTTACAAAAGTTTCTCCTTGGTGATTTCTTCATGTTGGATTTTTCATTTTAGAGAATTCGAAAAATTAGTAACTCACTCTGAAGATATTTATGCTCGAATAGAGGCTTATGAAGCACTAAAACTAATCCCACGAATAACTGATTTGATTGACCAAATCAAATCAATGGAGGAAGATTTAATGTTTTTCAGTTGGGGTGCAGATATTTCAGAACTTAATAAAATGCTTCTGAAATTAATCAAATCTAATGATCAAGTTATTACCAGTGCTAAAATCGTCCTTGGAAAAAAGATCGAAGAAACAGCTGAACTATGCAATATTATGTCTTTACCTTGTAAAGGAGATAATAGCTCGGTTAATAATGATTCAACATATACTGGTTTAGAATTAATCAATAAAGTAGCCATTCTCCGTTCTTTTGGTTCTTGGACCGAACATTCAACTATATGCTTAAGTGAGGTTTTTGATGAGTTAATAGAACTAGTAGAACGACTAGAAGGGTATACTGAACTCAAAGAATATGTTAATTATGAGCAAGAATTGGATTTTTTGGCCTACCAACCAGTTCCAATGTCATCAAGAGAACTCATACAAGCTTCTTCGTTAGATCCACTCAGTAGTGACAAGAGAATAATCTCAGGTGAAGAACTTCCTCAACTTATTTCTGTTGACGCCATGTCTGAACTTGATCTAGTTAACCATCCTGAAAAGTATGAGTTAGTCCTCTCTGTTGAAGTAATAGATTATAGTTTTATGTTGAATGTTATTCCCTCTATTTATGAGAAGGAATTAATTATTGGAGAAACAGAACCTTTTCACTGTAACCATTCACTTACTTTGCCTTGGATCTCATTAAAAAATGATTTACTAGTTTTTTTGGGTGATGCTACAAAACAGACCTATAATCAAACACTCTTCCTACGAAATTATTCCCTATCAATTGTTTCGGAAATACTAACTTATGCCATTAAAGAAGCAAACACTGTCAATATTTCAGCAATAAGGGTGATTATACCCAAAGAAATAACTCTCCCTTCAGAAATCGAATTATTAGAGGAAATGAGTGGCTTAAGTAGAGAAAACATCAAAAAACTTGGAGACGCAATTTTGAATGAATTAGAGCATCAGGTGGTTTTTCAAGAGATTTTTGAAATTGTTAGACTTGATCGAGATCTAATTAATAACTAAACTGCTTACTAATAGTTCTTTTATTTTTACAAATTAACGAAACTTTTAAATCAGAAAAAAACCAATTTCAGTTATGACTGAAAAAGGAAAACTTCCCTTAAAGGAATTTATGAGCCTACCCAGTTATTCTTTGCTAAATCTTTCCGAAGATAAGAAAAAAGTAGCTTTTTACTGGGATAAGACTGGTAAAATTGAACTTTATTACATGGATCTTGAGACTAAAGAAACCAAAAAAATCTCAAACGGGGAAATCCCAAGAGCCCCCAGAACAGGCTTTAAATGGGATCGAGCTGGTGAAAAAATTATTTTTGGTAGAGATGCTGGAGGAAATGAACAAAGTGATATCTGGTTTATTGATCTTGAAGGAAAAAGTCAACCACTTACTGAAACCCCGACGGCACAAGAACACGTTGGTAATGTTAGCCATGATAATGAATGGCTTACTTTTATGTCTACAAGAAATCAACAGTTGAATGTTTATAAAATGAAGTTAGATGGCTCAGAAGTAACTCAGTTAACTGCTTCTGATGTACCGGTTACCGTAGGAAAATGGAGTCCTAATGATGAGTGGATTGTTATTTCAACTAATGAACACCCCATAAACTTAGAAAATGATGATATTTATTTAATGAAAGGGGACGGGTCGGAAATGGAGATGGTAATTAGAGCCAAAGAAGAAGGTTCTCATGATCATTTTTCAGATTGGGCTCCTGATGGAAAAAGTTTTGTTTTCTTCTCAGACGCTTCTGGTTTAAATCAGATTGGTATCTATACCCTTGAGAGTAAGAAAATTAAATGGTTAAGTGATGGAAAAACAGAAGAAGTAGTAGGAACATATAACCCCTCTGGAACCGTTATTGCAGCCTTAGAAAACCATGAAGCTTCTATTCGGCCGATTATCTATAACATAGCTACTGGTGAAAAAACCCGACTTAAAATTCCTCCAGGAATGGGTTACGGGTTGCAATTTATTGATGATGAACGATTTATTCTGCAATACACCAGTATCACTTCAAGAAATGAAGTATGGATTTATAATTTAGCAGATCATACTTATGAAGTCTTATTAGAAGCTGAATATGGTTCAATCGATAAATCGGTATTTGTAGAACCCGAATATATTAAATATAAGTCAACTGATGGAGTAGAAATACCAGCAATAGTCTATAAGCCCAAGAACATAAAAGAAGGAGAGAAATTACCTGCAATTATTGATGTTCATGGAGGACCTACAAGTCAATACTTCTTATCATTTGATGCCAGAGGACAATATTTGGCTTCACAAGGGTTTGTGACAATAATGCCTAATATAAGAGGTTCAACAGGTTATGGAGTAGAGTTTAGAGATGCTTGCATTAAGGATTGGGGCGGAAAAGATCTAGATGATGTTACTCATGGAGCAAAATATCTTCAATCCTTACCTGAAGTAGACCCTGAAAGAATTGCTGTTGCTGGAGGCTCTTATGGAGGTTTTATGACATTTGTTGCCTTAACAAAAGCCCCTGAGTATTGGAAAGCAGGATTTGCATGGATAGGAATAAGCGACCTTTTTTCAATGTATGAAGAATCAATGCCTCACTTCAAATATACTCTTAATAGGCAGATGGGTAATCCTGTTGAAGACAAAGACCTTTGGTATGATAGAAGTGCTATTAATTTCGTTGAGAATATGACAGCTAACATATTAATCCTTCATGGAGTTAACGACCCCCGTTGCCCCATCTCACAAGCTCGCATCTTTAGAGATAAGCTAGTTGATTTAGGCAAGGTAGAAGGAGAAGATTTTGAATATGTTGAACTTGAAGAAGTTGGTCATGGAGGCTGGGGAGATATTCAAACAAGGATACTCTCAGTTAAAAAAATGATTGAATATTTCAAAAGAGTGCTATAAATTTTTAATCCAATAGCTCTCTACTCAATGGCAGTATTAGGCGATTTTTTCGCCTATTAACCTTTTTTTTTTCAGAAAAAAGTTATGATTACGTTAAGTCTGTTTCGTATTCTTCGTTCTCTTTGTAAAGTTCTTCAATTGTTATCTCTACTTTTTCAAACCTATGACCCTTACTAGTTACTTCTTTCTCTATTTTATCAATTAATTTTTGACCGAACTTTAAACGCCATTCTTTATCTAAACCACTTGTTTCTTCAATGTCTACTTTTTCGAAGTCAAGTTTTATGCCATCTGGGGCTCGAAAAATTACTTTTGTTAGACCAAAACCTGTAAGTTCGTATTCATAGAAGTCAACTACATCATCAAAAATTGTATTGATTGCTTTATCGAGCTCTTCGTCTGAAGACTCTTCAATTTTTGTGTCTCTATCAATACTATAGTTTTCAAAATATTCGGATAAATCATTCCACTGAATAACTAAATCGTTTTGCATGCCAAAGTCTTGAACTGGTTCACCTTCATCATTAAGCATAATTAAAAAGAAAACAACAGCAATAGCCGAATTTGCACCACATACGATAACTGAAAAGAGAGCTTCGAATTTATCAGGATTCTCACGCACATACTTATAATCAGCTGAATCTTCTTCATCACCAAGCTGAACAATTAATTTTTCAACCCTTTCTCTTACATCCTCAGGAAGATCATCTAAATTATCTTCTAAATATTCCTTGGTATCTTCTTTAGATTCGTAGTCGAAATCATCATCAATTTCGCGATAGAAATCCTCCATCTCTCGCATATCTTCAATTTCTTCAATAAGATCTGTTAAACCATGTTTTTCAGCTTGTTCCTCAAGAAAAGTATATGTT
>DAOWED010000016.1 GCA_030638685.1 Candidatus Heimdallarchaeota archaeon
AATTACCTTTGGAATTATCCTACCCACTAAATGGAAGGTTGCTGTTCCTTATCTAAGCAAAGCTGATGAATAATAAGTATAAGCTTTAATTAGACCAATTCTCTCCCCCTTATCGTTTTTTACTTAATCTTTATTCCTTTTTTTCCGAAGCATTTAGTTACCATTTGATTCAATTACTCATTATTGATCAAAAGATCTGAAGGTTGATATGAAAATCAGTAAGTAATGTTGTGTAAGGTTATCAAGAAGATCAATTTTAGTTGTTCTAATTAGCTAATTATCTTCAGAGTATCATAAACTTAAACTTCACTTTAAAATCGTTCAGCGTGAATTGTTTGATATAAATTCAAAAAAAAAGTCAACCCTCCTCCAAAAGGGTAATTTTCTACTTATTATTTACCATTCTCTTTGTCTTGGAAATGATCTATTAGCATCCATACTCCCATAGCTATTACGCCAACGAACATTAACCCTAGACCGATATCCATCATCCAGAAATCAAAATCAATGGAAGATTCAGAAGCATCGTGTGCTCTAAGGATGTAATGGGTTGCAAAGCCAAAACCGATTATTGTTCCGACAAGTATTGACCAACCAATCACTTGTCTTAATCTACCCATGATATTAAAGTCATCAACTATGATTAAGGCGACCATCATGGCAATGATAACACCTAATACATGCCAGTGACCAACATTGAAAGAGTATTCAACAATTTCCATTTCCGGTCCCCGGAAATCTCTTCCTTTTTCAAGGTTAATTGCCACATATACGCCAGGGAAAGTACTTACAAAATTCACCCACCATAGCTGGAAGAAAAGAGCAAACTTTACTGGATCTGAGAACATTGCAATGATCTTTTGACCTGCAGATGCCTCTGCAAACGCAGCTCCTAATTTGTTCTTCGCTATATCGATCCAACCATAAGTTGCAACAATACCACCTACTAAAAGAAGGAAACCGGCTCCAACATTAATTACTACATGAGCACTTCCCCAAGGAGTAATAACCAACCATGCACCAAGTGAAAGAATGATAACACCAGGAGTATAAAGCCAGTGACTTACTTTGAACCAGAAACCAGTCATGTTAGCTTTTCGAATAGTCAAAAGCAATACGGCCCCGGCAAGAAGAGCTAGCATAATGTGAAGGTGAGAAACTACCATTTCATGGAATGACCAACCAATATTATGATCTTCATTTCTTACTATCGTCTCCAGTAAAACAGGTAAAAAGTCTCTCTCTTCTCCTTCGAAAGTTCGTTCTGGTTGTCCAAAATTGGCAGCAGCTATTGCCCCTATAATCGCTGAGACGAGAATTGCAACAATAGTTGTTACCATGTTGAAATATTCCCAATTCCAGCTTCCACCTCTAACAGGCATCATGCACTCATTATTTGGTTCCAGTTCATTTGGAAAATTCTTAGTTGGCCAGATAGCAATTACTAGCAGAATTGCACCATAGAAGGTTATTGCTTGACCAAAGATGAAAATACCATGTGATACCCAAGCACCGGAAAAGTAGGCAAAATCCAACCCAGCTATTCCTGCTGTCAATGACCCAAAAAACATAGCCCATTTAGCTTGTGTTTCATAAACTGGTCTTGAAGCAAACCAAGAAAGGACAATAAATGCTACAACGACTAAGAATGGAATGGCTAGTGAATGATAAAGCATTATTGTTCTTGTTGCATGACCTGCTTCAGTGTCTCCACCGGGTAAGTCTGCTTTCGCTATAAGCGGAAAGATTCCCGGAAGAATATCTCCGAAACGATCTACCATCGGTTTACTAAACGTAGATAAGAATAATACTACAAGCAATTCATAACCAAACATAAAGAGGATTAATCCCTTATAATTGTTAAAAAAAGCTTTTATTTTTTCTGTAAATGACAATATGTTAACTCCTACGTAAAGTTAAGACTTTGATTTATAAACAATTTGCCAAAGCCAATTAAAATGCTTCTCAGAAGTCTTTAATGATTAAACACACTTTTTCCCCGTATTTCTCCCCCCCTAACTAGTATTTTTTACAGTTTAATAAGCGCTTATATGTGAAAAATGTTAAAACTAGCAAATAGCTAACTTTTATATGATACTAATTTTACTTTAATAATAACTAATAAATAATAAAATTAATGTAAAATAAACACGGAGTTAGTAAAATGGATAAGAATGTTATCAGTCAAACTGACAAAGAAAAAGTAAAAGAACTCATCAAAGAGTTACATGACGGTGCTGAAGTCGCTGAGGTAAAAAATCGTTTTAAAGAAGTAATTGACAAAGTTACTGCTTCAGGACTTGCAGAGATAGAAAATGAGCTAATTAAGGAAGGCTTACCTGAAACTGAAGTTAAGAGGTTATGTGATGTTCACCTTTCAGTTTTTCTAGAGACACTTGAACCAGGGGCAGTTACTCTTCCTCAATCAAAAGAAGGCCATCCCTTACATACTTTTACTAAGGAAAATGAAGCAATTGATGAAGTTGTTCTTGAACTTAAACCAATACTCAATAAGCTAAAAGAGCATATTGAGGAGGATCTAATTTTTGCATGGAAAGAAAAACATAATATGCTAATGGACCTTGAAAAACACTATTCCCGCAAAGAAAATCTACTCTTTCCATTCCTTGAAGAATATAACTTTATGGGGCCATCTCAAGTAATGTGGGCAATCCATGATGACATTCGTAAAGGATTGAAAGCAACTAATAGGTTCCTTGACGATATTATTGTAACTCATGAACTACCTCCTGGTAAAATTGATCAAGAGATTTTTCCTCTTCTAACTATGATTACTGAGATGATCTCTAAAGAAAAAAACATTCTTTTCCCAGCCTCACTTGAAAAGCTCTCAAATACAGATTGGTACAATATTGAGCAAGAGAGTGATGAAATAGGTTATTGTCTATATGCTCCTACAACAAAATGGATTCCTGAAGGAGTTGAGACTTTAAAGACAGAGATCAGTGAGAATTTCATTAAGCTTGAAACAGGAGTATTAACACTTAAACAGTTAGAACTTCTTTTTGAGTATGTTCCCATGGATTTAACCTTCGTTGACGAAAATGATATTGTTCGCTTCTTTTCAAATCATCCCAGAAGAATCTTTGTGAGAACAAAGGCTATTATTGGTAGAAGTGTTCAAAACTGTCATCCACCCAAAAGTGTCCATATTGTAGAGCAAATATTAGACGATTTTAGAGCCAATAAAAGAGATGTAGCAGGCTTTTTACTCAAATTAAACGGTCTTTATTTGCATATCCGCTATTTTGCAGTAAGAGATGCTGATGGTGTCTATGTTGGTTGTTTGGAAACAACTCAAGATATTACTTTGATCAATAAATTTGAAGGTGAAGTAAGACTTTTGAACATCATAGAATAGTCAAACATAGGGCAAAATATCATGTGGGATTCAAATCTAACTGCAATTTGGTTCGACTATAAAGTAGACTGGAAAGAAAGGTTCAAAAAAGAAGGAAAAGCCTTAATTGATTTCTTAGGTTCAGCAAGCAACAAAATTCTCGATTTAGGTTGCGGTACTGGAAGGCATGCTGAATTTCTAGCTAATAATGGGTTCACTATCTGGGCTGCAGACCCAGGAGGGGCTATGATTCGCTATGCTAATGAACATATTAGTCATCCTAAAATCACTTTCCTTAAGATGGACGCCTATGACCTTGAAGAATGGGAAGAATGCCCAAAGTTTGATAGAGTTTTACTGATCGGAAATGTTATTCCTCACTGGCATTGTAAAAACGAATTAATAGCCAATTTAATGGCTATCTCGGCAATCATGTCATAAAACGGAAGGATCATGATTTCTTTGTCAAATTATATTACTCGAGAAAATAAGGATCAAGAAATTAGCAAAGAAATGAATTTTCAAGCAGAAAATAAAGAATTTCAATCAGAGCATATTTTTGGGAAAATCTCCGAAAAAGATACCTATCTTAAAATTCGCTTAAAGGTCAGAGAAAAGGGAGAAGAGGACTGGAATCATTTTGAAGAAAGAAATGTTAATCTAACTGTTTGGACTGTCGATGAATTAATTCCATTGATTGAAGCAAGTGGATTTAGACTACTCGAAACAAGAGGAAAACTTTTCGATATAGATGCAGATCTTAACTTGTCAGATACTATAACACTCATTGCTAAGAAAACAGAATAATGAGTCTTTTTTACTTTTTTTGATTAACTTCTGCTAAAGAATTTTAAATGTTTGAAGAATTAAGCAATTGATACTTATGGATAGAGAAAAAGCGATCAACTACCTTAAAAAAGTGGAGCTTGCATATTTTGCAACAGTAGAAAAAAATGAAAACTTTTATGCTCCTCGTGTAAGGGCCATGGCAATAATTCAACACGATAATCAAGTTTGGGCAGTTACTGTTGGTGGAAGAGCAAAAATAACTCAATTACAAGAGAATAATAATTTTGAATTTACTGCTTTAATACCTGAAGATAATAAAAACATTGCACTAAGAGCCAGAGGAACAGCTGAATTCATTGAAGATATGTCAATTAAAGAAGAGCTATCCAAAGCCATCTCTTTCTTCAGTGGTTACTGGAAAAGCCATGATGACCCCATGTTTTATCTTATTAAGCTCAACATTACTCAATTAGTTTTTCAAGTTCCAAGTGAGGCAGTTGGCAAACCAGCTTTCTATACTATTGACCTTTAGAGGTTATAGAATATAATCTACTTCATACCCACCTTTGACTTTTTTGATTTCAAGTAACTGCTCAAAGGTTATTGCTTTTTCTTGAGTTGTCATCACTGGAAAGCCATGCTTAATATTTTGATACTTTAATTTCCCTTTTTCTTCTTCTCTCTTTTTTACAAACGAGAGATGTTTTTCCAGCCTTGTTTGAATGCATTCATTTGCTTCAATTACTAATTCTTTGATTCTTTTGCTTATTTCTTCCTCAAAGTTGGGCTCAATTTCTACCCCAATGCTATTTCTCCCAGCTGTCATTGATGCAAACATTGTTGTCCCTGTTCCCAGAAAAGGATCTATTACCGTATCTCCTTTTACAGAAAACATGTTAACTAACCTGTGTGCCAGTTCAAATGGATAAGCTGCACTTCTCTCTCTTAGTTGCTTATTTTCCAATAGCTGTTTTCTTCCTTTCAAGTCCCAAATATCTGAGAACCAAACATTTCTTTCTTCCCAAAAATACCCACTTTTTTGCCTGTTCTCTTTTTCTTCCTTTTTGAATACTCTTTTTCCACCCTTTCTTAAAATAAGTATATACTCATGCTCTAATGTCACATAAGCATTTGGT
>DAOWED010000019.1 GCA_030638685.1 Candidatus Heimdallarchaeota archaeon
ATTCTGTAATTAATTCCTCCAAGCTAGCATCTTTCGGAGCAATATAAGTGTTAGATAATCCGATATCGGGTTTCTCTAAGGGTAAAAAGGTTCTAGCTGAACCATTTGATGCCACATTATTTTGACTAGCCATTTCAAGATCATAAAGTAGGGTATTCAGAACACCATTTTTTATCAAATATTTCTTTTCTGACTTAGTTCCTTCACTATCATAAGTATAGCTTCCATGGGCATTTGGAACAGTAGGATCATCCACCAGTGATATTTTCTCAGAGGCTATTAAATTATTAAGAGCATGAATTAATTGAGGTACTTTTTTTAAATTCAAACTGTGACCAATTGCTTCATGAGCAACCATACCTACAAGTGAAGGGTCAAGAACAACGTCATATTTTGACATTGAGAGTTTTTTAGAGGATAAGAGATGGGTAGCATGGTCAACTAATTTGGGAAGAATAGTGTTTGGAAAATCATTTTTCTCAAAAAATTCATACCCCATTGTCTTTGCTTCTGAAGAAGAATAGTTCAGAGCTTTTGTTTCATCTGAAGCAACAACACTAGAAGCAAGGCTAATATGAGGAATTAAAGTTGAAACATTTGTTCCTTCACTATTTATTATGATTTCTTGAGATGAGCTATCAATATATGTGAAAGTTGAAGAGATTACTCTCTTATCTAAAGAAACAGCTTTATTCATTTCTTTAATGTTGATTATTTTATCTTCAATTGATATTTCTTTAGGATCAATTTCTACTTTAACTTCAGAATCAGCTACTTGGGGATTGGCAATGGTTATACTTGCTCCTTCATCTTTTCCGAGAAGACGAGCCGATTTTAAAGCTAAAGAGAGAGTTTGGGAAACTACTTCTTTAGAAAGCACTCGAGAAGAAGCATATCCCCATTGACCGTTAATGTATGCGCGTGCAAATATTCCACTTTCAATTGCTGTTTTGGCAGATTCAATTATTCCTTCATGTAAAACAATAGTTGTACTAAAACGATCTTGATACCTGATATCTAAAAATTCATTTGATTGAACCGGGGATTGATCGATCAAGTTTTGCAGAAAATCACGCATGAAACCACTTTTTATAGGGAGATAATAAACAAATTGTTTCTATATGTTTTAAGTGAAAAGATTAGACTTAAACTTGTTAAACTTACTCAAAATAAAAAAATAAAATTACTTACAGTACTAGATGAAACATTCCTCTGTAATCCAAAAGGAATAATTTAGTATTGTTGGCAGGAAAAAGTCTTACCACTTAATGATATAAGTGCAAGTATTAGCTCCTTGTTTTCTGCATGGTTCAGAATCATCATGTGTTACTCTAGATAATGGCTTAAATCTTGCTGCGAATGCATCAATAAGACCACGATCAAAATCGCACGGATATGGATTATTACACACCATAACAGCATTATTGCCTTCTTTTTTCTCAAAGCCATAGTGTCCGATGCCTTCAAGCATAGGTTTAGCTCTATTAGGATCAAAAAGAATTTCTCCTTTACTATTCCTATGGTTCATGTGATAGGCTACATCGATTCCTGGTAAAACCGTTTCAATACTGTTCATAGTTGGAGGAAGTTCAGCATGTTCTGGGATTTGTTTACCGATCTTCAACAAAACTGATGCACCAACCTTTTCTGATATTGCCTTAAAGGCATCTAGCCAAGCTTGTTGAGGATACCAACTAGTTGGACTATCGACAATATCGCTTAATCCGGCGTTCAATAGAGCTCTATCTGCTAATGCCCTAAAATCACCAAATCCAGCAATAACTGACATCATGGTTGATCCATTGACTTCAATGCCATGTTCAAATGTTTTATAACTAACCATTTTAATCATCCTAAGATATTTTCTGAAGTAATTATACTATTGACATATTATAAATATTTTGGGAAGAATTTTAATAATAGAATAATCAAAAAAAAAATGAAAATAGAAGCTAGATTCTTGGACCATCTAATCCTACATAACTTGAAGTAGATCTATTATCGTAAGTAACACTTGCTTCTGAACTAAGCTCATGAAAGAGTATTTGTATGATTTCCATTCCCGGTGGAAGTCTAACTGAACTTCCGGCCATACAGTACATTTCAAGAGTCAATTGGGTTGGTTTGTTTGTTCCTGTCCCCGGATTTACTAATCCTGCAGCATGAACTATTATCCCCATTCTAGCTACACTTGATTTTCCTTCCAAAGTAGCAGCTAGGGTTGGTGAAATACTGATTTTTTCCTGCGTTGAAGCTAGCACGAATTGACCAGGCATTAATAGAAATCCATCATTTGGGCTTACTTCTATCACTTCTGTCATGGCTTCAATCGTTTTTTTGTTCCCTGCATCATATGGCCTTCCAAATCCTTTGAAAATTTGAAATTTTGGTGAAAGCGTTAGATCAATACTGCAAGGACCTATTTTTGAATAATCCAACGGATCTATTGAAATGTCTCCTATCTCTATTCTTGTACGTATTTCTTTATCACTTAGTATCATTCGATTACCTCAATGATGAAATTATCTGTGTAAAAGATCATTGAATTCTTTCTATAAATGGTTTACTTTTGATCAAAAATGTATGAAAATTACTTATTAGAAAAAAGTAAGGGAGAGGAAGAGGATGAGTGTGCTCTTTAAAGCCGTTTTCCTGAAGTGTATGTATGGACAATGCTTGACATTAGAGTTACTAAACCTTCATCATAGGTTGTTATACAGACAGCGTTTTCTTGCCCCAAATTGACACCAAAGACAGCACATTCCCTATCTCTTGTTACCAAGAAGAAATCAAGATTAGCTGATTCTCTAAAGTCGATTGGTGGTTCTTTTTGCTTTAATTGAGCTAATTTCTCATTATCTCCAGCAGCATGTTGTTCAGGATCTGTTACCCACCTAATTGGTCGAAGTTTCGGGTTCATTGTTTCCACTTCTATTCCTGAAAGCAGAGGAGTTATACAAACAGCTTGTGATTTAATGTCTGAAAGTGTTCCATTTATTACGGCATCCACTGCGAGTTTTCCTGCCTCAACATATGTAAACTCAATTGGTTTTGGTTCTACTCCTTGAGTTGCCCCAGATATAGCTTCTAAAACTTTGAGTGCTTCAGATGTATCTTTCATTACTGAAGATAAGATATTGGGTATTTCATCAATTGTAGCAACAATTTCTTTCTTTCCTGAGAAAACATGGCTTTCTGATTCTTTCTTGAATGACCCATCATATCCCTTTGCTGCAGAAACCCAATCATTGATAGTTTTAGTATTTTCATCAGTGAAGCTTTTTGCCGTTGTAGTTATTTCATCATTGAAGGTTTTTTCAGCTTCTTCTTTTACATCTTTGAATACTTGCCTATGCTGTGTTGTTTCACTCGAGAGTTTCTCTTCAGAACGGGTGATTACTCCTGTTACTTCTCCAGCTACTTCAGCGATAGTAGTTTGAACCGATGTGAAACTATTGTTCACGTTGGCTTTTATGGTGCTAGAAGCAGAAACAAGCCCTTCACTTACTCTCTTGAAAGTAGCAGCTTTTTCCCTATCAAAGTCGTTGCACGATTCTTCTACTATATCTTTAATATCTTGAGAAGCATCATCTCCAAAACGAGTATCTCTGGATTCTATGTCTTCTGAGATTTTAAGTAATTTATCTTTAGATGAACCCAGGAATTTGTTGGTTTCATCCTTGAAAGTATTTATCTCTGTAGTAATGGATCCCTTGAGTTTTTCAAGATTTTCAGCCTGTTTTTCCTCAAAAGAAGCTTTTTCTTGACCAAAGACACTTTCATCACTTTTGGCTATTTCAAAATCATTTCTTATATCACCTAGTGAACCTAATGATTTAGAAGTGGCCTCTTTTACGGCTTCATCAACTGTTTCTGCTAGTTTATTTGAAAGATTCTTATGTTCTTTATTAGCACTTGCTAATGAGGTAGCCATATCTCCTTTTATTCCTTCTTTTGCTTCAGAAAGACCATTCACTGTTGTTTCCACATCATTCTTCATTTGATGAGATAATAGGTCAACCAGCTCAGAATGTTCTTCTGAACGGCTTTGGACAGTTGTGTTTAACTGTTGAATGAGTTTAGTTGTCTCTTTTTGAATGGACTCATTAAACTCTTGAGTTAATTCTTGAATTTGTACTTTAGAGTTTTCTGCATTTTCTGATAAAACACCATATCCTTGTGTCGTTGTCTCTTCAAGTGTTTCTTTACTGGTGTTTATTAGCTCTTCTCCAGTTACTTTTTGTTCATTAAACTTGCTAGTCATCACTTTTGTAAGATTCTTTGTTACATCCAGAAATACTTTCTCACATGATTTAACAAACTTCTGAGAGTCGCTAAAGATAGATTCAATAAGCTCAATTAAGGGGTTTTCATAATTAGCTTTTGTTTCATTAAACTCATCAGTGATCAATTTCTCATATGACTTGCCTAAACTATCTATTTGTTCCTTTGAATCATCCATAAATGAAACTAAATCGTCAACATGTTCTGCCATTTGCTGATCTATTTCATCTACTTTAGTTACTACTGTTCGATTAATTTCATCAATTAATCCAGTTCGCGATTCTATTAGTACTTGTTCTGCTTCTCCAAAAAATTCTTCTGCAGAATCTCTTTCCTCTCTTAGGTCTGCAGCGAGCCTGTCTACTTTCTCATTATAGGCTATTATCTCATCTTTTCCTCTAAGAATTCTCTTTTGAGTAGTTCGATCAGCTTCACTGCTGAGTGTTTCCAGCAATTCAAGTAGTTTACCTACTTTTTCTCGGTAAAAAATACTGTATTCAGACCATTTCATTTCACCGTCTTTCATACGCATTTCTACCCTTTTTGGGAGCCCATCTTTGAGTTCAAAATTAGATTGGTTTAATCCTTCCCTTAATTCTGTCGTATCCTCTTGAAAAGCGGTAGACAAATCATCTAAAGATTCATCCATGGAGGATCTGTATTCTTCTGATTTCTTTGCTATTTCAGCCAATGATTTTGTGGTTAATTCTTTGAAATGATTAATTATTTTGTATCCGTAAGACTCAGTGAACTCCTTTGAAGTAAGTGATTTTTCAAAGTTGTTGACCATCTCTTTAAGCTCATTGCTCATTACTCCTTGTTTCTCAGTGATCTGTGAACTAAATTGATTGCTTACTTGGTCCATTAACTCATTTATCAGAACTAATTGGTTATCCATAAAAGAGGATAGGTTTTCCTTAAGATTGATTATTAATTTGTTTAGCTCTTCCATAGAAGAATCTAGAGATACACCAATGTTTGTGCTGAATATCTCACTTTGTTCTGAATAACCTGAAATTTGCGAATTAAGATTTTCTTCAAGAGAAGAAATCATTTCTGCTGTTTGCACTTTGAATTGATCCAAGTATTCGTGTAGTTGTTTAGAAAGAGATGACTCTTGATTAGTAGTATCAGAACTTAACTTATCTATTATTTTAACTAATTCAGTTAAAACTATTGTTTCTGTTTGCTCAATTATATCTCCGAACGACTTATTGTTAGTTCTAAGTAAAGCTTGAAGAGTTAATCCAATTTCATTAATAGTCTCTATTACTTTCTTGTTGGTCTCTTCTTGAATCTGATCTAATCCTTGTTCCATTGTAGTAACAATGAGATGGATTGCTTCTTCATATTCATTAATTACGGCTAACCATTTTTCACCGGTTAAGATATGAGCTTGAGTGCTATTTTCTGTCAAATCAGCTCCAAACTTAGCATAGGTCGTATTTGTTTCAGCTAAGATTGCTTCAATATCCTCTCGTGCAGTGTTTAATAGTCCCGTTGCTCTTTCTCGAGTAGAACTTATTGTTGCTAAAAATTCAGTTTCTTTAGCCTTAATGTTAGTAATTAGTGTTTCAAAATTAGTGTCTAACAGTGAAGAGGTGCTTTCCACAGTTGAAGTAAAATGCAATTCTATTGTTTCTAGCATTTCTTCATTAAAACTCTTAAGAGATTCATCTTGATGTTCTTTAGTACCTTCTACAGTGCTAACTCCGTCCTTAAGAGAAGTTAGTAATCTGTCGACTGAGAGACCGGCTGATTCATCAACGGTAGTTAGCAATTTTTCAAGTGCTTCACTAGTTGAACTTAACACATCTTTCTCCCAAGTGGCTAATCTTTCATTCTGGGTATCTCTTTTTTCTTGGATAGTTGAAATAAACCCTTGAATACTTTTTGAAATTTCTTTCTGAGTTGTTTGTAAATCAGTATCTACTTGATCACTTGCAGTTTTCCAGGTAGAGGATATTTCTTTTGCTACTCCAGTTAATGCAGTATTTATCTGAGCTGAAATATCTGCTCCAAGCATTATTCTTGGGCTTAATGGCAAATATTGGTTTGTCTCATCTGTTTTTCCAGCTATTATTTTCACATACCCCTTTTCAATTAGTTTTTCAATTGAATCGAGTATTTGTGATCGTTCAAATTTTGTGTAAACGTCTAGCTGTCCTAATGTACGGTAACTGAAACTTACAAGTAGCTCGTAAATTTTTGCTTCTTCTGCGCCCAATCCAACTCTTTCAAGAACGCTGATCATTTCTTTTGACATGTTTTATTCCTTCTTTCCTATTCTGGTGCAGGTGGTGCATCATGATGCGGAACTATCGTTTCCAAAGATTCTCCTGTTTGTTTTATTCCATCTTCAAGTAGATTTAGCTGACTTTGAAGGCTTCGTCTTACCTCCATCAGTGCTTCTTCTACTGCATCATTACTTTTTTCTGAAGTTATCTTTATCGATTCAACATACGGTTTGATAATAGTACTTATTTCCTTAATCAAAGATGATAATTTAGCAAAAGATTGCTCATTATGTGTATGAAGCTGTTTCTTATGATCTTTTACGAAAGTCTTATTCTTATCCGTGTTAAACTGAATTGATTTAGTCATCTTGTCTTTGACTTGGGTTAAGAATTCTTGACTATTTGTCTCAACCTCATCTTGAATGCTAGAATGAGCAGCTATTATTTCATCTTTTGAATCGTCAAGTGTTTGAAAGAGTGCTGCTCTTGTTTGTCTCATTGTTGTGAGCTGTTGATCGGTTAAACCATCAATTTGTTCATTTATTTCAGCAACCATCTTTTCTAGCTCTTCTTTATCTAGCTCAATTTGATCATTAGCTTTTGAGCTAATATGGCTCATAATACGCTCTGCTTCATTCTTAAATTCTTCACTAATGGATTGAGCAGCATCAATAAACTGAGTCTCATAATTTTCAAGCAGCGTTTCAGTTGAGTTTATTCTTTCAATGAAGTTTTCTTGAACAACGGAGCCTACTGCTTCAAAAGATGTTTCAATTTCCTTAATTGCAGTTTTCCTAATTTCAATGAGTCTATTTTGAAGTGTTTGGTAACCTACAGTGATAGTTTCAGCATGAACCGTAATCTCCTGTCTGAATTGTTCCTGCAGTTCTTCTATCTTTTCAGTTAGGTTTTGATTATTAACTTCTAACAGTTCTTGAATTTGAATTGTAACATTATTTACTTGAGTAGATAATACTTCGGATCCTTGAAGACCGAAACCGTTGATTACTTTACCAATTTTTCCCTTGGTCTCTGTTACATCCTTATCATAGTCTTTAAGCGAATCTTCAACAGTGTTTCTTGATTCTGTTAAATTAGTATCTATCAACTTTTCACTATCTGAAAGTATCTTCTTTGAATAACTTCTGAAAGAATCATTTTGCTGAGTTAGTGCTCCTTGCAAATCTTGTAATCGGTTATTGATCTCCTTAATATGCTCCTTTAAGCTTGGATCTAATGATTCATTTACTGATTTTTCTGAGTTACTAAGGTAATCGGTATTTGCTTCTTTCACCATATCAACTATTTTGGTTTCAAGCTGCTTTCCTCTTGTTTCACCTTGTTTGTTAAATGTATCAAAACCTGTTGTTACTTCGTTTCTAGTCTCATCAAGTTTAGTAATTATTATTCGAGTATCTTGTGCTAGTTGTTCTAATTCTTTAACTGTTTCACTGAGTTTATCTGTTACTGATTGTATATTATCGTTTGACATTTTTTCCACCTATTCCTTTCTTATCTCGTTTTCTATTTTCTTGAAGAAACTATAATGGCTTGGATGTTTTTCTTTAAACTGTTTTAGGGCAGTTTGGCAGATCACCTCTGCCTTAGGACGATCTTCTGCTTGAGAATAGCATCTAATTGCGTGTTCAAAGAATGAACGAGCAGCAAAATGTCCCTGATCACCGGGCAGCAATTGTCCGAAAGAATCATAAAATGATGAGACTGCTCTACCTCTTTTCTTCTTCTTTTTGCCATCAGAAGCACTTAAAGCTTCAGCTAATCTGTTATACCGTAGCCCTGCTTCACGAAAAGCATCTCGTGCTTCCCAATCAAGATCGATAGAAACATAGATATCTCCTGCTAGCTCAAAACACTTTGCAGCTAAGATTTCTTCTCCTTTAATTGAAAAATTCTTTCCAAATTCGGATGCTATTGATCCTGATCTTTCCACAAAATCAGACATCCCTAATACGTCCAATGCTGTTTCTAAGACCATGTATGAGCTTTCATGCATTTCATGTTCAAGATATTTATTGGAAATAGTAATTAACTTGTTAGTTAGCGAGTAAATTAATTCATCATCATGCAATTTTAGAAGGTAATCAAGCATCTGGTCAGTAGTTTCTTTCTTAACATAAAGTCCTTCATCAGACCTTTTACTTAGTTCTTGGAAGAGTAAATCCAGAACAGTTAGAGTATGATTCGTTCTGAACGTTCTTTTGAATAAGTTTCTAAGTGCATTAGAGTAAAAACGAATTCTTCCTTCCTCATTAACTAATATTCTCTTTTCAATAAGTCCTTCTAAACTACTATCTGAAGAATTCATTATGATGGCTCGTCTACTATACTGATAGTCATCTTTGTTAGCCAAAAATTGCAAAGCTTTTACTTCATATGGTTCAAGTTCAAACAATTTAGTAATACTTTCAATGCTTGGTTCAAGGTCTTCCCCTTGTTCGTTTAATTGTGTCTTTATGATTAAATCAAAAGGTGACTTTATACTATTTGATACTATTTTGTGTCTTTCAGTTTCAATAATAGGCGTTCTCCTTCTAATTAGTAGATCCGCCTTTGTTGTTGGAAAAGCATCCATACTTATATCAACGGATTTAATGTTTAGTTTGTTCACAAACATTTGAGAAAGAGCATTTGTATCTGCTGAAACTATGAAAGCAATATTTGATTGGTCTTCTTCTAACTCTGTAACAATATCAATAAGTACTTCATAAGCTAGATCAAAGCCTGAAACTTCAAACCACTCAAGCTCATCTATTATTATTATTAAATACTGATCGACTTCTGAAAATTTGGCTATTATGCCCTCCATTGATCGCTTTCCGTTTGGACCTCTTCCAAAAAATTGGTTTACCATTAGATTTTTTAGCTCTTCACGTTGATCTGTTTGAATAGTATCAGATAAAGGTAGTTCACTTACATTTTCTATAGATTCTTCACGGTTTCCCCTGCGGGAGATGAAACCTCGCCATTCAGGTGCAATTAAACCAATTGTTTCTTTTATGAGATTAAAGGATTCTTTCAGAATTATAGGGTCCATTGATAATTTCAATGAAGAGGTTAGAATACGTTCTCTATCTGCTTGTTCTTTACATTTTTGAAGAAAAGCAGTTTTTCCAAAACCTGATTTTCCTTTAATTAGCATCATCCTAGGACCTTTTTCTCCGGATTTAATAGATTCTAAGAATGATCTTAACTCTTTGACTTCGTTTTGTCTAACCGTGAAATCATCGGGATTAACTATATTTGTAAGTTTTTCAATTTCTGGATGCAAGAATGTATGTGCCTCCTTTATTAGTGCCAGCCTTTTTATTATTTTTATAATTTAAGAGTTTAACTAAAGATTTGAGATAAACTATTTCTGGTCTTTTCATGGAATAATATCTAATCTGTATATTTAACCTTAAAAAGTTGTTTCAATACTCACTTTTCAGTTACAAACTGAGAAAGAACTAGTAAGTTGATCTCATATAAATGTAATTTCTTCCTTTTTTGAAGGAATGACTACTGGATAAGTAGGGTCAATCTTTAATATAGCATCGATCATTGTATTCTGGCACTTTCTATCAGGTTCCACTTCAAGTGCACTTGATAAATCTTTAAGAGAATCTCTTTCATTCAATAGGCCTAATGCCCATGCAGAGGCTGCTCTTAAGTCCAAACTCGGTGATCTAAGAAAGGAGGTTATTTCATCCATATGTGTTCTTTCACCAATTATACCCATTGTGATTATTGCTGCTTGTTGAACTACCCCCTCTTGGGTATTTACCATGATTTCATGCACCAATTCTTTATGTTTTTTGAGATCTAGGGCGCCTACTAGCAAAACGAAACCGGATGTTTCATAAGAAGTGAGATTTCTGGAAAAGAAAGAAGAAAGAATATCCGGTTCAGTTTTTTCAATATCAACTAATTTATTGAGAATTGAATAATGACGAGGGGTGTTAAGAAGTTTAACAGCAGCTTCAATTTCGACTTCCTCATAATAAGGCACCCACAAACGAACAAAGGGTAAGGTTAAAATGATTATTCTAAGGTGAAATTCAACATAAATCATCCAATTAGTAAATAAAATGGCATAAAAGATCAAAACTACAGGAATTAACCTTCTAATCCAAGTATCAAGAGAAGAGAGAAAATAATCTCTTCTTGAAAGGTAACGAGCATACGCCCAGCCACAAAAGCTCAAAGCAATTACGGGGAGCAAAATGAGATAAAGTGGTTCCCACCAGTTAGAAATTTGCCGAGGGGAATAAGTAATGAATGAAAAAATGACAAAAAAGAAGTTTGCAAAAAATATCCAAAAATATTTTCCTCGAGGAGGTTTGGCAAGCTTTTTAAGAAATTTAATGCTATTTTGTGCCAATAAATCCGGTACCTGCAACAGATATTCCCTATTTGAGGCTGAAAGTTGACCCATCGCAGCGTCTGATTTTAATGTTCGAGATATTAGAGAATTGACATAATAGGCTGCAAAAATCCAACCTAAGATTAATAGCATAAAGCCGGAAGGACCTAGCATTCCCAAGATACCAAAAATCAGCTGAATTCCAAAGAATACTGCTGCAACAATCAACGTAGGTTTTGCCTGTTTTCTTCCTTCTCGTCTGATAACACCAAGATATTCCCCTACATCTTTATAACCCAACACTAGTATGAAAATCCCCATTACTGCGAGCGTGAGCCCTAAGTAATCTATAATTAGTATAATTCTATCTGACCATGTCTGAATACTATCTTCAGGGTCATATTTGCCAAAATATAAAGGTAAAACTTCAATACATAGATCTCTAACATCACCTCCAAATAGGTGAAGGAATACAGCTACAGCGATATTAACTGGTAAATGCTTTACTTTCCAGA
>DAOWED010000088.1 GCA_030638685.1 Candidatus Heimdallarchaeota archaeon
AATTGGTGGAACGGGAGTTACAGGAGTCATAAAGGGCGGAGAAGGAAAAGTAATAGCTATTAGAGCAGACATGGATGCTCTTGAAGTAATAGAAGCAAACGATGTACCATATAAATCAACTGTAGAAGGAGTAATGCATGCTTGTGGACACGATGGACATACTGCAGCTTTGATCGGAGTAGCCCATATTTTAGCTAAGCATAAAGATAAACTCAAAGGAACAGTTAAACTAATCTTTCAGCCGGCTGAAGAATCAGTAACTAAGGGTGATGAAGTTTTAAGTGGAGCAAAAGAGATGGTAAAAGATGGAGTACTAGATGCACCCACTCCAGATGCATTAATTGCAGCCCATATTTTTGCAGGAGATGAATACCCACTCAATCAAGTGATCATCTTCACAGATAAGGTTTCAAGTGCTTCAGATGCAGCACATATAACTATTAAGGGGAAAGGAGGACATGGATCTACCCCACACAAATGTGTTGATGCAATAGTTGTCGCTGCTGAAGTAGTAACAGCTATTCAAACGCTAAGAAGTAGAATGATAGATCCATTACAACCAGTAGTACTTTCGGTAGGAACAATCCATGGTGGAACAAGGATAAATGTGATAGCTGACGAAGTAAAGATGGAAGTAACAATAAGATCATTCGACCCAGAAATACAAGATCAGATAGAAGAAAATCTTGAGAGGTTACTTAAAGGAATAACCAGTGCTCATGGAGCAAGTTATGAACTCAAATATATGAGAGGTTATCCTGTTGGAAAAAATAACCCTGAACTTGTTAAAATGATGACGGGAATAGCTACTGAAATAGTAGGGGAAGAATTAGTAGAACTTGCTGATGACCCTCTAACTGGAAGTGAAGATTTCTGGTTCCTAGTAAAAGATTCACCGGGATTATTCGTTGGTATATCAGGGGCTAATCCGGAAAAAGACATGATCTACATGAACCATCATCCAAGATTTGATTTTGATGAATCAATTTTGGTAACTGAAGCAGCTGTCTTAAGTGCCTTTGCTATCAAATATTTGGAAGAGTAAAAAGAGTGAAGTAGCTGTTAAAGCGCCTTCGAGATCAAATATTTGGAAGAGTAAAAAAGGAATAAAGAAAGAAAAAAAAGAAAAAAATAAGCTCAGAAGCCAAAGAGGGTAAAGATAAGGGGGAGGGAGAGAGGAAAGGGGGAGAAAAAGAATAACATTGAGAGTAGCATATCGACAAACTTGAAAGATTTTTAAAGCTTTAAAAAGATCTTTTCATAATCTTACCAACTGAAAAGATTGGAAGAGTGGCGATTAAAATGTCAGATGAAAAACCAGATATTGAGAAACTGCTTAAAAAGGCAGATAAGCCCAATCGAGAATCGATGGTGTGGCACCCTTTCTATGAAGGAAAAATAGAAGTGTCATTGAAAGTACCAGTAAAAGACTTTAGTGACTTCGGAGTATGGTATACCCCCGGAGTAGCAAAAGCATGTATGGCAATTCATGAAAATCCTGAAGAAGCATACAGAATGACCAACAAATGGAACAGTGTAGCCGTTGTCAGCGATGGTTCAAGAGTTTTAGGTCTTGGCAACATTGGTCCTGAGGCAAGTTTACCTGTTATGGAAGGGAAAGGAATGCTTTTCAAATATTTAGGAGGAGTAGATGCTTTTCCAGTTGTTTGTAAATCACAAGACCCAGATGACATTATTCAATTCGTAAAATGGCTCCAACCAGCTTTTGGTGGAATTAACTTAGAAGATTTCTCACAACCCAAATGTTTCAGAATTTTAGATGAACTAAGAGCTGATCCAGACATCAACATCCCTATTTGGCATGATGACCAACAGGGTACTGCATCTATTACTCTTGCTGGTATCATTAATGCTGCTAAAATTGTCGGTAAAAACATGAAAGAAATGACCTATTCCATGGTCGGTGCTGGTGCTGCTAACATGGCTATTTCCCGTGTTATGATTGCTGCTGGTATCCCTATCAAAAATATCATCATGATTGACAGTAAAGGTATTCTTTCTGCTGACCGTCCTGAAGTTCATGATGGCAGTTGGCTCGCTTCTGGTTGGGATCTTAAACATAAGATGGCTACTGAAAGTAACAGTGAAGGAAGATCTGGTGACATGTCCGTTGGTATGAAAGATACTGATTGTGTCATTGCTTGCTCTAAACCTGGTCCAAACACTATTACTAAAGCTCAAATTTCCTCTATGTCTACTGATTCTATTGCTTTAACTGCTGCTAACCCTGTTCCTGAAATTTGGCCTTGGGAAGCTAAAGAAGCAGGTGCCCGTGTTGTTGGTACTGGTCGTTCTGACTTTGATAACCAAATTAATAACTCTCTCGGTTTCCCAGCTATCTTCAGAGGAACCCTTGATGTTAGAGCTACTACTATTACTGATGGTATGGCTATTGCTGCTGCTTACTCCTTAGCTACTTTTGCTGAAACTAAAGGTATTCGAGAAATGAGCGAAACTTATATCGTTCCTCTCATGAGCGAAACTCAAGCCTTTATTGACGAAGCTGTTGATGTTGCTTTGAAAGCTATTGAAGAAGGTGTTGCTCGTCTTAAGCCCTCTCGTGCAGAGATTGAAGCAAGAGCTACCGCAATTATTCGTCGTTCTCGAGATATGACCGATTATCTTATGGCTGATGAAAGATTCATTGCTCCCGCACCTGATGTAGAATAGGTTTATTTTCCTTTCTTCATTATTTGTAAGTTAATTTTTTCCCCTCCTATTTTTTGCATTTTTTTGAATGACTTTTGAATAACTTTTGATACCTTTAAATAAAATAATGATTTTTTTAGTGCATGTCTGAAGCTGTTATCAGTATCAGTAATCTATCCAAGACCTATCCTAACGGCTTTGAAGCTGTTAAGAATATTTCTTTGGATATTTACAAGGGGGAAATTTTCGGTCTTCTTGGCCCTAATGGTGCGGGTAAAACTACTTCTATCAAGTGCATTACTAACTTGCTTAAACCCACCTCCGGCAGTATCAAGATCTTTGGCAAAGACCCCTCTGATAAATCCTTGAAGAATCTAGTCGGTGTTGTCCCTCAGCACTTGGTTTTCTGGCCCACTCTTACCTGTGAAGAAAATCTTCGTTTAATTGGTCGCCTCTATGACCTTAGTTCTTCCGAGATTAAGGATAGAATTGATCAACTCCTTTCTGATCTTCAACTTGAAGACAAAAGAAAAGAGTTTGCTCAGAATTTGAGTGGTGGAATGAAGCGTCGTCTTAATCTTGCTATGTCAATTATCCATGAACCTGAAATAATCGTTTGTGATGAACCTAGCCCGGGTATGGACCCCCAATCCCGTCGTGTCCTTTGGGACTATCTTAATTCTATCAGTAAAGATAAAGGCAAGACTGTTATTTTGACTACTCATTTGATGGAAGAAGCTGACCTTCTTAGTGATAGAGTTGCTATTATTGACCACGGTAAACTTCTTATCATTGATGAGCCTGAAAAACTGAAAGATAAACACGGCAGTGGAGATGTCCTTGAAATATTGATTGAGGATGACCCAACTGATGATATCCCTCCTGAAGAATCTCTTGAGATGGTCAGATCTAAAATAGCTCAAATTAAAGGCATTACCGACTGCAAAATTATTGATAATTTTATTCTAGTTAATGCTTTAAACATTACTAACCACATGAAAGAGGTCATTTCCATTACTGATTCTCTTCCTGTTAGAGTCCAGAACTTTTCCCTTCGACGTAACACCCTCGAAGATGTCTTCATTACCTTAACCGGTCGTGCTCTTAGGGAGGATTAGGTGATTTTATGTCTAGATCCAGCCGTATTTTTGAGCTCTTTAAAAAAGATGCTCGTATTCTTTATCGTGATAGAAGATCCCTAGGTCTGCTTCTTCTCTTTCCAGCTATTTTTATGCTTATTTTCTCTCTCGCCTTTTCTCAAGGTCCTTCCTCAGTAACTACTTATCCTATCTTCCTTGTTAATTATGACCTTGGTCCTAAAGGTAATTCCACTGTTGAAGGAATAATTGACCCCGTTATTCTACCTGATCAAACCTCTCTTGGAGAGCATTTCCTTAGTGTGTTAGTTGGTTTAACCTATGAGAATACTTCTACTAAAATCTTCGATATTACTCTAGTTGATCCTCTTGACCCAGATGCCTTAGAGGATGTTGATAAAGATCTTGAAAAACAAGAGATGGTCGCTTTGGTTACCATCCCTCAAAACTTCACTCTTGCCTTTTTTGATACTTCCTTAGAATTAGCTCTTCCTATTAAAGGTGATCCAAGTCTTCAATACTATCAAACTACTTACAACATCCTTTCTACTGTTCTAAATTTCTACATTGACATCTTTTCTGAAGGTCCCAATATAGCTGTTAGCATTGATGCCGGCTTGGTTAATGTTGAAGATATGACTATCTTTGATTTTATGGCTCCCGGAATTATGATTTTTGCTGTTCTTCTCAATGTTACAGGAATTGCTTCTTCATTGGTCGGTGAAATCTCAGAAGGTACTATTGATCGTTTAAGGCTTACTAAAATGAAAACTTCAGAGATGTTACTAGGTATTTCTCTAACTTACCTTGTCTTTACCTTCTTCCAAGTTATTATCATGTTCTTGACAGCTGTCTTAGTCGGTTACAGCCCTCCAGGCAACCTCATCTTAGGCATCCTCGTTGGTACTTTTGCTGCTCTCCCGGTTATTGGTATTGGCTTACTTGTTGCCTCCTTTTCTAAGACTCCCGAGCAAGCTGGTAATTTAGGTGCCATTGTTTCTGTCCCTCTCAGTTTCCTAAGTGGCAGTTTCTTCCCTGTAAGTAGAGGTGTCTTCATCAGTGACTATTACAAGGATTATGATTTTGGTATTCTTGACTTTATCCCCACTACTCACGCTATCACAGCTATGCGTGGGATCCTTCAATATGAATGGTCTCTTGGAGAAATAGTTTACTACCTTTTCTGGTTAGTTCTTTTAACGGTTATTTTCTTTGCTCTGGGTGTTTTTATCTTCACTAAAAAGCATTTGAAGGCTCAAGAATAGATTACTGTTTCTTCTTTCTCCCCTCCATAACTCTTTTTAATTTGTATTACTCTCTTTTTTACATGAATCTTTTGCAATCTCGTTACCTTCAAGTAAGTTTAATTATATTTTCAATTGTTTCTCTTTCTCTATTCACTCCTTCTGCATCGGCTGGTCCTTCTTCTTGGGGTTATCAATTGCAAAGTTTAGTTGTCGATGATTTGACTGCTTCTCCTTTTGACCTTTTAGTCATTGATTATAGTAAGGATGGTACCGATGATTTTGCCTTATCTGTCTCTGAAGTTTCTGAAATACAATCTTTTGAGAAAATAGTTATCAGTTACATCTCCATTGGAGAAGCTGAGGACTACCGTTATTATTTCGATTCTGATTGGTTGAATTCTCCTCCTTATTGGCTTGGTGAGGAAAATCCTGATTGGGGAGGCAATTACAAAGTTCAGTATTGGGAACAGGAGTGGAAAGATATTATTTTTGATTATATCGATAAAATCCTTTCATCAGACTTTAATGGCCTCTATCTTGACATTATCGATGCTTATGAATACTACGAAGATTCTCGTGCTTCAGCTAAAGAAGATATGATCTCTTTTGTCTCTGAGATATCAGTTTATGCTAAAAGCCTCTCCTCCTTTGGTGATTCCTTCTGGATAATTCCTCAAAATGGTGAACAGTTACTTGAAGACGAAGATTATCGTGACGTAATTGATGCTATCGGTCGAGAGGATGTCTATATTATCCCAGATGATCATTCTGAGGAAAAAAGAGAAACGGCGGAAATAGAAGTAATTGAATCCTATCTTGATATTTTGAAAGACGATGGCAAAGAAGTTTTTGTGGTGGATTATACTGATGATTCTTCTCTCATTTCCTTTGTTAGAGAATCAGTAGCTGAAAAGGAATATATTAGTTATATTGGAACCTTAGACCTTGATCATTTAGTAGATCAATCTTTTCCCCCTACCGAAGATGAAGCTAGTTTTCTATCGATTGTGAATATTTCTCTTGTAGTTCTCATTCCTAGTCTATTGATTAGGTATCAATTTAGAATAAAGTAAACATTAAACAACTTAGTGGTTCTTTAGTGAAAAATTTTTACAAAAAAATGACCCTAAATTAAGATTAGACGCTCTACAATTGTGCCTCTATTGATTTCGTTATCTCAGATTCTACCTTTCCTGTATGTTGAGTTGTTTTATTCTCGATAAGCAAAATATGACACTCTTCCTTTGAGGAAACTCTGTGGTTTGCACCTTTTTTCACAACGAATATGTCTCCCTTATTCATTGTTATATTTTCTTGATTTTCTATTTCAAGGAGTAAACTGCCTTCAACTACATAGAATAGCTCATCTTCATTTTCGTGATTGTGCCAGGGAACTTTCTCGCCTTTGATTTTAGCTACTTTGATGTATACATCATTTACCTCTCCTATTACTTTGGGAGAAAAGTAATCTTTGACTTCAGAGAGATAATGTTTCAGACTAATCTTTTTCATAACACGTTATTATTGAGACAATTTCTTAATCTTTTGTTTCAAGTTACTAAACTTCCTCAAAAAGCCATCTATCCAACGGCTTCATATGTTTGATTACTTCGTCTTGATCGTATTCATGTAGGAAGTATTGAGTAGCTGCAATTGATGAAAATAAGCTGTTTCCATCTTGAGGTGTAAAAGCAAAGCCATAAACATCTCTTTTGTTTCGCACATGTAAAGAAGGTAATATTATCACAGACTGGTTCAAGAGACGGCCAAAATGGCCTGAATCACGACCAAAACTAAACACTATATTTTGTTCTACTTTTTCTGTTTTTGCCAGTAATGGGTGCCTTTCCACTACTTCTCTCAGGTATTCTACCGATGTTTCTCTTTTTAGTTTTAGATGAAAATGCATTGTGTGCATATATTGTGTATTTATTTTCATTGCTGATGAAAAAATGTTTAAATCTTCCCCTATTGACTCAAATAGTCTAGCTACATCTACTGCATGATGTGTTCCGTACTCATCTGACCCATGCTTATTCATTTCCGGTGAAGCTATGAAATCTTCTGTCTGACTCACATCATTTGCTCTTCTAATAAACATGAACGTTCCTTCTTCCAGCTCGTTCTTCCCTTCAATGTATGCGAAGTTTCTTAGAATTGCTGCTGCGCTATGAGTGTTACATGAGGCTATTGTTACATACTTTGGCTTTTTATCAAATATTTGATCATTTATTTCATAAGCATAAAGCTGCCCAAAATCTGTCTCTGACCCTTGTGCCATGAACCCTTTTGTTGATTCTTCATATTTGTGATAATATTCATCCTTATGCCTTTGCCCTACTCCTGAAGGTGTTGCATCTATTATCACTGTTGCCTCATCCAGTGCCTCTTCCAGATAAATACTTGGTTCTAGTTCCAGTTCTCTGAACTGTTCCAGCTTATGCTCATCAATCGATAATTCTGCTCCTCGAGTATTTATTAAATCCTTTAGCATTGGCCTATCTCTTACTCTTGGAGTATGCTTGTGAAATATCAATCTATCAATTGCTAGTTCTTTCCTATGTGAGGATAATAATCCGATCAACGGGAGACCTATTGTCCCGGTTCCAACTATTAAAACGGTGTTTCCATCTGACATTTTTTCACTCTTTGTAGCTGTGAAGTATGAAAAATTGTATTCATTCCTAAATAGATTAGATTTTGTTTCTAATGCAGAATTACTTACATTTTTTCTTACAAGTCGATTGATTTTTCCTCATATATATCTTCATTGATCATTGATTTACATCAATTTTAACTACTTTTGAAAAATCGGAAAAAATAGCCTTCCCCCATATTAGCTTTTTTCTTTACTTTGGTTTAATAGCTTTTATGGTTTAAAATCCCCATAATTCTATTGCTTTTGCTAGTTCTGGGTGATCTTTTGCATAAACATCTAATGGTATCTTTGCCTTTGCAGCGTCAAGTGCTTGCTTCATTGCTTTTCCTCCAGCAACTGAGCCATCTGGGTGACCATGTAGTCCTCCTCCAGCATTGATTAGAACACTCATTCCTACATCATTAACTATCTTTGGAATTGATCCTGGGTGAAGTCCTCCTGAGGCTACTGGTAAAGTGGGTTTTAGATTTCCCCATGGTTCTTTTTGCATTGCTTTATAGATCTTTATTGCTGTCGACAGTTCATCATCATGCATCTTACCATGAAGCCCTCCTGTGTGCAATGAATCTACTCCTATCATTCTCAACAATTTTCCTAAGACAATCATCATTACTCCCTGATCTGGATGTCTTGTCATTGCTGCATGCAAAGCTCTATGTCCATGTATTGGTAGCCCTAAGTCTAGATCTCTAATATACTCTGTTGCTGCAAAACCTACTGTTAGCACATCTATCATTAGCATATTTCCTCCACTTTCTTGCACAAATCTTGCCCTTTTTTCCATCTCTGGTAAGGTTGCTGTAATATTGGGTGAGTAGAGCACCTTTCTTCCTGTCTCTGTTTCTATTTTATCTACTTTATTCAGCGTTTCTAATACTCTTGGCTCAAACCTGCAGAATTCCTGATCTGTTTGTGGTTCATCATCTTTCACATAGTCTATTCCACCCTTCCATGCCCTATAGGCTGCTTCTGCATGTTGTTGTGGATTTAATCCTAGTTTTGGTTTAATTATCGTTCCTAAAATAGCTCTTGGATCATCTTTTGGTATTCCTAAATACTTATGAATTCCGTGTATTCCAAATGCTGGTCCTTTGAACTCATTGAGGTATGCTTCTGGGAAATGAACATCTACTACCCTCATACTATCTACTACTGACATCCCTAAGATGTTTCCAAGCACTAATGACATAAATTGAGGTATGTTCCCCTTTTCAAATAATTTTATGGGGTATGCTACCTTCATCATGTGATTTTTCTCATCTAATGCAAAAGCTCTTGCAGCCAAACTGCTCATGATATCATCATCCAAGTAATCTACTGTTGTCCATGTTCCTACTGATGACTCTGCTGCTGTTTCTTTTGCCATTCTTTCAAATGTTTCTGTTCCTTTTACTTTATATTCTGCGATGATATTTGTTTTTGGGTCAATTTCATCGTCTCTTGCTAGATACATATCGCTTTGATAACTCAGTTTTTTCACCTAAAAGTATTTTTAATTGTTTTGAGTATTCGTTCCATTTAAAATAATTAACTCTTTTTCTTAATCATTACTGCCCTTTAAACAGCTTAATCATGTGTCTTAGGGTCAGTGAGTTTAATCTATAACGGTTCGGGTAATTAAATTCGTTGTTATCATATATTAGATTGTTGTTTCAAGTGTTGAGAAGATACAAACTTCACCCTCTGCGTTCACAGAGATATTTTCTTTTTTTCTCTCTTTTTGGCTCTCTTAAAACTTGTTTTGATTTATGGCTATTCCACAATAATCAAAAAGGAATGATTGTTCAGTTATTTACCGACTAAATTATGGTAGATTAATATGAAATCCAGCAAAAAACGCCTTTTAGGTTCCGCCTCTTATTATGTGGAAGTGATTACTTCAGAACGAGCTTTTAAAGATACTATCAAAGGTACATTACTTCTTTATTCTGGACGTTCCATGGAAAAAGAAGCCAAGTTTGACAATTTTAATGAACTTGCTCACGAATGCGCTCTATTCTGGCAAGAAAAAACTGGTAATCTACCTGTTAAAAGAAGATTAGCTTTTTGGTTTGAGGAGCTTTTCCAAGACTTAGCCATTGTTGCTGCAGATGTTAATCGTCTTCTTCCCATGATTAGTGAAGCTATTCAAGAATTACCTACTCTTAATCCTGTTGAGGAGGCAGAACAATCCAAAGTTGCCCCCACTTCAGCTCGAGAAGTTCGTCTTCAGCCGAAAGGATCTGTTCCTTCAAAATATACTACTCGAGAATTAATCGAACTTGATGCAGAGGAAAGAGCTAAGGAAAGCGAAGAACGTAACAACAAAAATAATGGCGATTAGTTTTTAATTCCCTTTACTATTTTTTCCTTTTTTGCTACTTTTACCACTCATCTTCAGAGTATGGCTTATCAGATATTCCACCTTCTGTTACGTAAAAGACAACTTCTTTCTCGGGATATCTAGGTGAATCAAATAGTCTCGCTATTCTTCCTGAACCTCTTGATTTTCTCAAAAAGAGCCTTGTTTGAGGTCTATGAGCCCAAGCTAGTCCTAAAGCTGGTTGTGTTGCTCCATCGGCCAAATCATCTATTGATGCCATCACTTGATTTGTTACTACTACTGCCATATCAAACATCTGTGCAATATTTGCTAAGGTTGATGCATGTTGCATGATATTTTGTTGTCTTGCCATTAAACGATTTTTTCCTGTATAATCTGATCTAAAATGTGTCGCAAAACTGTCGATTATTAGTAGCTTGTATTTCTTTTCTTCTTTTTCCATCATTGTAATAAATTTCCTTACGATATCCATTTGATGGTTTGAATCAAATGCTCTTGCCACAGTTATTCCTTTTAGAAATTTACGAGGTTCCAATCCCTGCCCAACAGCCATCTCTGCAACTCTTTGTGGTGAAAATGTTCCTTCAGTATCTAGAAAGAAAACTTCTCCGTCTAGCCCTCCATCCTCCAGCGGTAATTGTGTTGTTATGCTTAGCTGAAAACATAATTGTGTTTTTCCAGCACTATACGATCCTGCAAATTCGGTTATTTCTTTGGTCCATACTCCACCATTTAACATCGTATCAAGTTCTACTGAATTTGTTGTGATTTTCCCTCTTTTTCTTTCTTCATCATATAATTCCTCTGCTGTTTTTGGTATTATTGATAATTCGTCCCTAATTTTTTCAAGCAATTGTTCTGCTTCCCCAATACTAATATGTGCTATTTTTGTTAATTCATCCGGTGAACAGACAGCAATTGATTCTGGCGTTCTAAATCCTGCATTATCTAATTTTTTTCTAACGTCATCCAATGTTTTAGGTTGCTTCTTTATTTCTTTTTCTTCTTGTGGAACAGCTTTCACTCGTTTTTCCATTATTACCACTTAAATTATTCTTATTTTTCTTATAAAATGTCCTATGTTTTGTTCTTTTTTTCTTCTATTCTTTTATTCTTATTAAGATCTTCTTTTTCCAAAATTTTTTTAATCAAACGAGTTTTTTCTAGGTTACTGAACGTTCATGGTTAAAATCGGTATTATCTCTCAATCAATAAATTATTGGTCTACAAGGCAATTAGTCTTAGCTGGACGACGTAATGGTCATTATACTTCTCAATTCCCTCTTAGTTCATTTATCCTTAAAATTGGAGAAAGACCTAAGAATGCTGAAGGAAGTAGGTTTGATGTCGTTATCCCTAGAATTGGAAGTAACTCTAGTCAGCTAGGTGAACTAGTTCTTAACCACTTTGAACTTCATAACATTCCTTCAACCATTAGTTCTCAAGCTCTTCACCTTGCAAGAAATAAGTTTTCTTCACTTGAGCATTTATCCCAAAGTGGAATTCCTGTTCCTCAATCTTTTCTTTTAACTTCATCTGGTTCCGTTGAATACGCTGTTGAGGACATTTCTCCACCTTACATCCTTAAACTTATCAAAGGAACCCACGGTATTGGTGTAATGAAACTCCATAATAAAAAAGAAGTATTTGAGGTCCACGAAACTCTTAGATCTATGGGGAAAAGGTTAATGATTCAAGAGTACATCGAACCTCTCACTAACTCCGATCAACGCCATTTTGTAATAAATGGAGAAATAATCGCCTCTATGACTAGACATAGTCAAAAGGAGGGAGAATGGCGTACTAACTATCATCGGGGAAGTGATTGTAGAGCATATCTTCCAACAGAAGAAGAGCAAGACCTCGCCATCCGAGCTGCTCAAGTTCTTGGTGTTAAAGTTGCTGGCGTCGATATTATTTCTGATAAGGAAGGTAAACCCTTTGTTCTTGAAGTGAATATTTCACCAGGCCTTGCAGGAATAACTCAAGCCACCAAAAAAGATATTGCTTTTAGTATTATTTCCTATGCTTCTTCCTTAGTTCATTAATTTTCCATCAGATAGCAATTTTCTTAACTATCTTTTTTCATCTAATTTGTGAATAGTATGTCTACAATTCGTACTCCAGCAAGAGTTTGTCTTTTTGGTGAGCACCAAGATTATCTTGGTCTCACAGTTCTTCCCGCCGCTATTTCCCTTTTCTCTAGCTTCTACCTTGAAAAATCTTCAAAACCCCACCTTATTATTCACGCTAAAGATATTAATCAATCCATTACCTTTTCTGAAGAAGCTGACCTTTCCCTTGTTAATGATCAATTGGACTATTTCAGAGCTGCTTTGAAAGTCATGATTGATCAAAACCTTCTTTCTTTTCCCCTAATAGGAGCTCATCTAACCCTTGAGAGTGATATTCCCCTTAGCTCTGGTCTTTCCAGCTCCGCTTCTATCCTTGTTGGTTTCATCAAGTCTTTAGTCTCATTAAATGACCTTTCTCTTTCTCCCCGAACTATTGCTGAACTTGCCTTTAGTGCTGAACATCATATTATGGGTATTCCTTGCGGCAAAATGGATCATTTCGCTTGTTCGTTTCAAGGTCTTTTCGCTCTAGATTGCTCTTCTTTTGAACTAACTTCATTTGATACTTCTCTTTTTCAAAGTACTAAACTTGTCATTGGTGATACTAATATTCCCAAACAAACAGCTAACACTCACTCTCTTCGTGTCCAAGAAGCTCTTCAAGCGATTGACCTTCTCCGCTCCCTTTCCCCTTCCTTTAATTTGGCTTCTTTTTCACTCAAGGAATTTAATTCACTGGCGCCTAAAATTCCTGACTTGATAAAAAAGAGAATGAAAGCTATTCTTGGAATAAGGGATTCGACAAAAAGAGCACTTAGTTATTTAAAAAGCAAGGATTGGACTATGAATGTTGATTTTGCACTTATCGGTCAAGAAATGCAATATCAACATAAATTACTGAGAGATTATTATGAAGTATCTCATCCCCAGTTAGACAAGCAAGTTGGAGCGGCAAAAAGAGCAGGAGCATATGGATCAAAATTAACGGGAGGAGGATTTGGAGGAGCAACAGTTTCACTAGTAGATGAAAAGAAAGTGAATGAGGTAGTAAAGGCTATTGAAAAGGTAGGAGGAAAAGCATACATTGTAGAAATGATATAACAACGGGATAAAGATAGAGGCAAAAAGTCAAACCTAGGAGAAGAGAAAGAGAAGAACGGGAAACACTTTTTTTAAGCATAAAAAGGAGACTGAAAACAGAAGTTTAAAAAAGAATTTTTGTCCGAAGTGGTATAATGTCTAAACTGAGTAAAGGAGATATACCCATGCCGGACTGTTTGTCATGTGGACGACCTATTCCACCTGATGATTCTGGAAGTTCAGTGTTTGGCTGTCCTAAGTGTGGAGAAGTCAAAATTTTTCGATGCAGTTCATGTAGAGAATTCGTAAACCCATATGAATGTCCTAAATGCGGGTTTGAAGGTCCTTAATCGTAAATAATAATAGGTGATTATAATGTCAGAAGTATTATGCGTTTACCAGATTCCAATTGAACAAGGAAATGAACCAGAAGCACTTGAAAAAGTTATAAGAGAAACTGTTCCTGGAAAATATAAAATTCAAAAAGGATCAGAAATAGTTCCTTTGTTTTTTGGTTTGAAAGCTTTAAAACTGCAATTTATCATTCCTGAAGAAGATGGATCTCAAGATGAACTCGAAGAGTTCTTGAATGAGCTTGAGTTAGTTGGTGGAGAAATCTCACTAGATTTCATTACTAAACTATAATTCGGGATTGTAAAACTAATTTTTTATGAACGATTTAACTCGTTCATTACTTTTTTCATAATTAGCGAAGCTAAGTTTAAACTAGAAAGAGTTAGATATTATTTCAGAAAAGAGAGTTGATATTGCTGTATTCGCTATTTGGTTTTTAGAATTACTCGAGCATCTATCGCTTTGATGCCTTTATCAGTAATAATAAGGGGATTAATATCCAGTTCATCAATCTCAGGGTTAGCAACAAGTAAATCAGATACTGCTATAAGACAATCAATCAGAACTTCTTCATCTACTGCGGGAGAACCACGATATCCTTGAAGTATTTTGGAACCTTTAATCTCATGAATAAGTTCATGAGCATCTTGTCTTGAAATAGGAACCAACTTAAAAGCTATATCCTTATAGATCTCAACAAAGATTCCTCCCAAGCCAAAAGCAATCATTGGACCAAAAGAAGGGTCTGTGGAAGAACCAATAATAAGTTCATTTCCAGAAAGCATCTCTTCAATGACTACTCCTTCAATGTTAGCATCTGGAAATTGAGAAGTGATACTAGACATCATATCATTATATTCTTCCTTCAAATCATCAGAAGAAGCAATATTTAACCTGACACCTCCAACATCAGTTTTATGAGTAATATCTTTGGAGACAATCTTCATTACAACAGGATAACCGCAAGAATCGGCTATTTCAAGAGCTTTATCAAGGGAAGTTGCAAACTCTGAAACATTTAAGGGAAGATTGGAGAGAGATAATACATCGCGTGATTCTGTTAATGTGAGAATAGTTCGACCATCCTCATAAGCTTGAGAAATAATTGAAGCAATAGACATGATAGTTCACTTACTAAAATTGATTATGAATAAATCAAAATGATGAACTAATTAAGCTAACGCAAAGTGAGAAAAATTACAGAATATTTCAGATCAAACTAATAATGAATAATTTAGTAGAAAGTCAGTTGAATGCAAAGAGAAGAAAAAAGAAAGAAGTCAATGGAATCAAAAAGAACAAAGAGAAGGATTTATTTAAGGAAAGATAAAAAAGAAGGTATGTCAAAAGTAAAAATGACTACTAATAAAGGAGTTATGGAAATAGAACTCTACGACAAAGACGCACCAAATACAGTCAAAAACTTCGTAGAATTAATAGAAAAGGGCTATTATGATGGAGTGATCTTTCACAGAGTAATAGATGAGTTTGTAGTACAAGGAGGAGACCCAACAGGGAAAGGAACAGGCGGACCAGGTTATAAGATAGCATGTGAGACAAAGAATCAACCACCCCCAAGACATGAAGATGGGGCACTATCAATGGCTCATGCAGGACCTTCAACGGGTGGAAGTCAATTTTTCATCGTTTTAAGTGAAAAAGGTTGTAAACACTTGGATGGTGGGCATAC
>DAOWED010000112.1 GCA_030638685.1 Candidatus Heimdallarchaeota archaeon
ATTTCTTAAACAATGGAATTGTAGCAGATTTCAAGATCAGAGAATCCTTTGATTCATACAATTTTATTGTAAAAGATATTGAATCAGATGATACTTCTATGATGACTTTTGCCATTATTATTTTCATAGTAGCAGCATTTAGTATGTGGATTTCTATTAGTAGACTTGTTAACCATCAAAGACGAGAGATCGGAATAGATCTTTCTTTGGGAAATAGTGATAATAAAATACTCATTTATTACCTATCTTATGGTCTTCTAATTGGCGTTTTTGGAGGTATTCTTTCAACTATCTTTGGTTACTATGTTGGTAGAGGAATGGGGTCTCTTACTGATGATCTCATGAATCTCCCCGGTTGGGAAACAAATATCAGATGGAGCCTTGCTCTTCAAGCCGGGTTAATTTGTTTATCAATTAGTGTTTTTTCTGCTCTTTGGCCAGCTTGGAAAAGCTCAAGATTATTACCTATAACTGCACTCAGACAAGATCCTTCACTTGTTCCAACTGTTAAAACTGTAACTAGAGTTATCACTTGGATTTTTACTCCATTACTCATCATCACTATTAATGCTAAGATTGGGTTAAGGAATGTCTTAAGAAATAGACGAAGAACGTTCGCTGTAATCCTTGGAATAGCTTTTTGTATCGGTTTGATTATTTTCATCCTTGGTGCAATGACTGCATTCCAAGATTCGGTTCATGTCTATGCCGATGATCAAGGAGAATGGGATTTGAGAGTAACTATGTCAGTTCCTGTAACCTATGAGACAATGGAGGAAATAACCAATGATGTTAGAATAACAAACTATCACTATGGTCTTAATTACTTTGGAAAGATCCACAATGGTCCGGAAACTTCAGTAGTTCAACTTTTAGCTTTCTCAGATAGCTCGTATATACCATTAAAGTTAGATGGTTCATTAGCTGAGAATAGTTCCTCAATTGCTATTTCAAAAGAGTTAGCGAAAGATCTTAGAGTAAAAACAAATGACAATATTTCACTGGAAAATATCGTTTTTGGCTCATCAAGATACAATCTGAAAAATAGCTCCCTTAGGGTTACTTCTTTTCATGATAGAGTAGCAAAGTTTGAAGTGATATTGCCTATGGAAACTTTACAACGGTTAATGAATGTCACTGAGTCTTCTAATCTGCTTTTCTTAGATGTAGAACCTTCTGAGGAGAACTCAATAAGAGACATACTGTACCAACTTCCATATGTTAGAATTGTTGAAGTGCATGAAGATCTTTCAGGAGATATAGATAAAATGTTTGAAGAATTTCAAGGCATTTTCTACACTTTTTACGTGATTTGTTTCTTGATTGCCTTTTTTGTGGTCTTTTTAACCTCATTAATAACTATCTCTGAAAGAGAAAGAGAAATAGGTACACTTTCCACTCTTGGAGCATCAGATAGAATGATACTAAATATCTCTCTCTGGGAAGCATCTTTTCAAGTTATTGGAGGGATTCTTCTAGGTTTTCTTTTCGGTTCCCTTCTTTTGAATCAAGTTCTGAAACAGATGTTTGCAGCTGAATATGATGCTTTAATAATCCAGATTGGTCTACCAATTGAGACTTGGTTTATTGTAGGGCTTATCATGTGGGTTATTGCTTTAATCTCTCAATTACCAATTTTATGGGTTTTAAAGAAAATGGATCTTTCTCAAGCTACGAAAGTAAGGGATTGCTGAAATCAATTACTTTTTACCTTTCCTCCCCTTTATTCTCCCTTTTAATTACTTTATTCTTTCAAATTAAACCATTTTTTCATGTTAAGAAATATTTATGAAGATTAAAACGAATCTATCATAATTCCAATATTTTTAGGTGTTTCATTGATTCCTTCAGAGCTTAGACCAATTACTTTAGATTTATCTTCTTCAGATTTGGCCTTTTTAGAAACTCTTTTTGAAAAAAATGATTTAACCTCTCCTACTTATCTTCAATTTTCAGAAGTGATGCTAAAATCTTATTATGAAGGGATACTTCCATGCTCACCTGGAATAATTCATATAATTTGTAAATTATCATATTTTGCCTCTAATTATTCATCTATTGAACAAATTGCCAAAAAACATCAAACAGCTGCTTCATGTCTCTGGAATGTAAGGGTACTATTGGACAAAGTACGGATACCAGAAGCAGAAGCTGAACTAGAAAGGATAGAAAAAGAATTTGAGCTCACTCTTGTTGAAAAAGCTATTTTACTTCGGTCTAGAGTTTTTCTAATTTTAAACACTAGTGATTATTCAAAAGCTGTCGAAGAAGCAGATTTTGCTTTGAGTTTACTAACCACTATCTCTGATGTTACTATTAGGAAATTAATTCATCAGTTATTATTAACTGTTTATATTTCAATGGCTTACGGTTATAGGTATTTAGGGGATTTGGATAAAGCTGAAGAAGCAACTGATATTTGTTATTCTCATGCTGTGGAATTTGATGATAAGTTCATTCAAGGAAAGATCTTAAATATCAAAGGATTAATTGCTGAAAGAAGAGGTAATTATGATCAAGCTTGGGAAGTATATACAAAAGGCTATGATATTTTGCTTGAGACAGGTGATTTTCGTACTGCCACAGTAGCTCGAGATAATCGAGCCGAGCTTAATCTCTACAAAGGCAACTATCATGACGCAGTTAATGATATGTTAGCCGGATTAGAGTTCTGGAAACTCAAAGATCACAAAAGAAACCTTATCATTGTTATGATTAACATTTCAAAAACCTACCTTGGTTTAAGAGATCTTGAAAAAACCTATTATCATGCTAATGAAGCATGTAATTTAATCAAAGAAACTGAGGTACGTGAGGTTTGGATGATGTGTGAATTAGCTGGAATTTTCTTATCAGCTCAGTATATAGACAAATGTGAAGATTGTCTTAATTTAGCAGCTTCCCTTCTTTCCCATGCGAAATCTCCATATGAATTAGCTTACTATAATATAGTACATGGAGGATTGGAGCTTAAAAAACTTAACCTTGGACTTGCAGAAGAAAGACTCAATAAAGGTTTGAATGAAGTAGTAAATCTTGATATTATAGAATTAGTTGTTAGAGCTCTTTTCACACTTGTGGAGTTACAGATTACTAAATTTACCATGACTGGAATAAATGATGAATTGGTAATAGCAGACCAACAAATTAGAGATTTAGATATATTATTTAGTAACGCTAATCTTAGGAAAGAATCGTTTGAACTGATACTTGTAAGAGCCACTCTTGCAAAAGTTCAACTTGACTATGAAAAATCATTAGAATTATTAAATAGAGCAATTGAAATCTCTCAAAAAGCTAATTACAAAGGACTATTTCAAACAGCAGTTGAACAGAAAGAACAGCTTCTGAACGAATGGACCACTGAAGCTGATGAAAAATCTCATGTAATCGCTGAATTAAATGTAGAAATGAAAAAACTGGATGAGGTTTACCAGTTAATATCAGGACGAAAAATACAACCTAGTGAATCATCCGTCCCTACAGCATTAATGGTTATTCTGCCAGAAGGAATACCTTTGTTTACTTACGATTTTAGTGAGGATAGAATTAAAGCATATGAGGAATCTTTGATTATTTCAGGTCTTCTCAGAGCAATTAATGACCTTTCATCAGAGATACACTCTCTTAATAAAAAGACTTCATTAAAAGGAATCAAGTACCAAGAGCATTCTATCTTATTAGAAGTAAACAATCAAATAATTTTTGCTTTGGTTACCAATACAGAAACCTTTGAACAAAGACACATGCTTCGTATTTTTGCCAATAAACTAACCCAAGAATCACATCTTTTTGTTTATCCACAAAAAGTAACTGATTTATCAGTTCAAACTTTTCTTAAACTTACAAAAGATATTTTCAGACCATACACAAATGTGAGTAGCGATGCTTGAAGAGCCGTTTGGCAATTCTTTTCAGTAATTATAGTGGTTGTTGATAACGTTCAGGGTCATCTCTAAAGACAGTATCAGTTGAAAGGTTAAATGGTAGAAAAAGAATCTGACCATATCCTTGTTTTCTAGCAAATCCCTCAAAATCAGGTATCATAATTGAAGCAATGTCATAATAGACAGGATTACTTACTCTTTTGAGAGAGTATTCAGGTTCATGCCCCTCTAATGCTTCTTCAAGAGCTGAAAAGTATTCTTCTGCTTCTACAATTAAAGAAGGAGTTAAACCATACTCAATCCTTGAACTTAAGTCATCTCTAACAGCTTTTAGAAAACTTTCTTTGTCTTCTTCACCGATAGACACCAGAGCCAAATGCCCCATAATAAAATAATTGAAAGAATCTCTTGTCTCATAAAGTAATTTAGGGCTGAGTTCTAATAGCCTTGTAGCTGCTTTTTTTATCACATCTCTATCTTTTATACGAGAAGCAGCCGAAAGTAAAACAGCATAGTAAACAGTTGTAAGTTGAGGAAATCGTTCTTCTCCTTTTTCTGAGAAAAATTGCCCCATTAATTCTTTAATTTTATAAATAACTGATAAGTCGTCTTTGCGAATTGCATGAATATAGGTAAAGAAAAGAAACTCTGTAAATTCGCTTGTTGAATTATCTCCCGTTGACTTTAATAAGAAGTCAGGATCCGTTAAATCTTCTTGTTCTCCCTCAAGATGAGCTATGATCTTGGTCATTACGTTATCAAGTTCTTCATCTGTTTCTTTGTTGTTAATATAATTGAAGACTGCTCTTCCTAACTCTATCTCAAGCTGAACTATATCCATGAAAAAATAAAGGAATTGAATTTGTTCATTTCCTTGTAAAGTATCATTCCTTTCAAAAGTACCTTTCTTCTCATGATCTTCAAGATCCTTCATCATACCCCTTACTTCTTGAAAAAGTTTTTCTATTGAACTCAATATAGTTTCATCATCTGTAGTATCTATAATATCCATGTTTGAGAATATTTCAGGCCAATCATTTGCATACATTCCATGTATAGTGCTTATGAAAGCAATGAAATTAGTTATTTCGTAACAACTAACAGCAAAGAAGTTAAAAGCGTTAGGTGATCTTCTGCGTTTGTAATCATCGTAAAGGATTTTTACATCCCAAGTTTTACGAATCAAGGAAACAATGTGAATGTAACTAATCATTGATCGTTTTGACCACTCATCAAGGTGTTCATAATAAATAAGATGAAGAGAAGAAAGGGCTGATAAAAAGACCATCCCTGTTGAACTTAAGATGTTAAAAGCCAAAGAGAGACGAGTAATATAATCTGGGTGAGTATGATCAACTAAAATAGGATTTACATCAACTGCATCAATCCCCATAAGGATGTTAACTAGTGTTTGAGCAGTTCCTCTAATTCTAAGAGCTCCTCCTTCACCTAAGAAGGTTGTAAGTGATGAAGCAAAAGTTATCCGCATCATATCTAACTCATACCATATCACTTCTTTGGCTTGATCAGTTTGAGAATTTAAAATAAAAGTAATGGCAGCTAAGGACTCGTTTAACACTCGTGTTATTTCTTCAACAGGGAGGGTTTCATGAGCAACGAGAACATTGTAATGCTGTTTTATAGCGTCAAGCCTAGATGAAATAATAATCGATATTTGAAGAGGAGAAAGAGCTCTTTTATGGCTTTTATCAAGTATTTCTTGAATTTCCTCCAGTTCATGAAGCAAATCGTTAGAAACACCGTATACCATTATAATCACTCAGTCATGGAAATAACAATTCTAGAAACATTAAGATAAGTTTCTATTATATAATGGGTAAAACAGTTATTTATTAATATTTGTGAGTAGGCTCAAAAGAAAGCTGAAAACAAAGAAAAAGGCTTTGGGGAATTTTTGAACAATTTTAAAAATTATTAAGTTTTTTCTATAAAATTCATGACAATTAGATTTCATCACTTAATCTTTGGACATTTTCTCCTTTTCTTTTAACAGGCATGTGATCTACTTTTTTAAGATAATGCCAGACACTTTCTGGTGAAGGAGTCCTTCTCCACATCATTCGTTCATAGATTGATTTTCCTTGAATCCCGTTTTGCGACAGAGCTTTAATCACTCTTTCATCCTCTTTGATCAATTCAAGTGTTTCGATTGAAAGTAGTTTAACATCCTTTTCTTGAGAATTAAATCCAAGAATCAAAAGATTTATTGAATTATTAGATAAGGGGGTTGAAGGTTCTTTTTTAAGTAGAGAGTTCAACTGAAGGAGTTTTTCTTTCTGGTTTCTGGTGGAATTATAAGCTATTATTAACTTAATGGGGATAAAGATAAATAAGTTGGCAAAAAGAACAGCTCCGCCCCAGATAATTAATCCTAAATAAAAACCCCATACGAGGGATAAAATTGTGACAGGTAAAATCGCTAATGCTGAATAAGCTAGTAAAGTAGCATATAACCTTCTTTCTCCTGTTTTAACAGTTAAAACTTTCATATACTTCTTAGTAAAGCTATCTTCAGGCATCGCGTCTGGAAAAACTTCTAAGTAAGTGAATCGATATAATCTAATAAAAAGATGAAAAGCTACATAAATAGAAATCCAGAAAGAAAATTCGAGGAAAATACCCATAGAAAACACTATTCTTCAAACATTTATATCTTTTACAACATGAAGATTAGCTAACATATGAAGTATACAAAATGAAGCCATTGAATTAATTGTGTTAAATAGCCCCATTTCAATCAATTTATTAGTTTAGGTTCTGTTTTTAATAATCATTACCTCAACTATTTTAGTAGCTAAGGCTTCATTAATTCCTATAGCTGCTTGTAACTTGTCCAAGAATTGTTTCTCATTGGCGTCTACTATTCCATCTGCTAAAACGATATCAATTGCTAGTGCAAAAACTGTCTCTTTAAGCTCCTGAGAAAGAACTTTAGAGGCTGTATGAATAATATTTCCAACACCGTTGCTTTGAAGCATCTGAAAAATTCTTTCATACATTTGCTTTAATTGCATTTCTGTTAAGTGGCTGAACATCTTTGAGCTGTTAAAAGCTCTTGAAATCGATAAAAACTCGATTTTTGAGAGGTGTCCATCTGAAGCTGATGCTGCAATTAGTATTCCGAGGAAAGATTCTTCTTTGCTAAGATTAACCTGTTTGCTACTAGTTTCATCTACATTGAAAAATTTGTCAAATAATCCCATATTTTTCCATCCGTCTTTTTTTTCAAGTCTTCATGCTCCCGTTGTTACTTGATAACTTGTTCTCTTTCTTTAATGCTTTCGCAAAAAAGTGAGTTAAATTAGATTAATTTGTAATTATTTAAAGATTTTCCCAATTTTTGCTTTTTTTGCACATAATTTTTTGATTTTTTTTACTGAAAAAAACTCCTCTTTGTGGTCTTCTAGGGCTGAAAATGAGACTATTGCACATAAGCTGAGTTATGCTCAAAGGCACATGGTTCATGATTACAGTTGCCAGAGAATTTACAAATAGCACATAGATCAGAAAGTAATTCTTCTAATGATCCAATCTCCGAAAAAGATCTATCATCTATTTCTTGAGACAACATTGACTGTAACTCATCAAGTTCACAATCATGACAGTCAATATTCGGAGTCTCTTCAGAACACCCCTCGCAAGAAATTAATAGATATTTTCTAATCATCTCTGCATTCTTTACAGTTATTTTGATAAATTTTTCAGACATCTTTCATTTCCTCACATTATGTCGCCTCAATATTTTGAGTATGTCTGCTTTGAGCAAGTTTTGTTCCCCCTTAGAATCTTTAGCATACCACTTTGTGTATTGTTGAAATGACGATACTAAGTCAAGTATTTCTTTATATTTTTTGAATACAAGCGCGTCTTGATCAATTGATATACCGATATTATAAATTTAAAGCAATGAGTGTTTTATTGCACAAAAATCCAGTTTATACATAGATAGTATAAATTTTAAATACAGTATTTATCCATTCTAGCAGAGGATACTAAACATGAATCTAAAAATGAAGTGGATTGAAACCATTAATAATATTGCAACAGGGAGCCGAAAAGCCCGTAACTTTTTTACACCAGTGGGTGCTTTCTTCTACGGATTTTTGATATTCGTTTTTGTTGTTATATCGTTATATCTAGACAAATTAATAGGTATTACCAGCCTATTTTCAAATCCTCTAAACATCATTTTATCTTTCCCATTTTTTTTACTCGCTCTGTTTCTAATTGGATGGTCGGGTCGAAGTTTCCTAAAGACAAGGGGTACTCCAGTACCTTTCAATCCACCACCCAGTTTAGTAACGACTGGTCCATACGCTTACACACGCAATCCAATGCTTACAGGTGTATTTTCTCTGCTCTTTGGGTTTGGTGTGTTTTTTGGGTCTGTTTCCCTTCTCACTGTATTTACACCCCTTTTTATCCTTATTAATTTTTGGGAGCTTAAATCAATTGAGGAACCAGAACTCGAAAAGAGATTGGGTGAAGAATACATCGAATATCGGAAAAAGACACCCATGTTTTTCCCTAAAGTAAGGATATAATCAAAAAAAATAACTCTGAAACATCATTCTATCTAATGAGCAGGGGAATTCCAGAAAATGAAGCTTTAGCTTTAGTGGTTATAGGCTTCTTTGATGAATTTACCTGAGAACTTCCCTTGGAATATGCTATGGAACTTAACCGTTTAATAGAAATGGAAATGGAAGGCTCAGTAGGTTAATCAATTTACTTGCATTTCTATTAGTTTTTCTAACACATTTGCTTTTAGAAATAACCATATTGATAGTGCAAGTTCACCACTCGCCATAATTAACATGAATATCACTAATAGCGTGTTTGGTATCTCAATCACAATAGTAACATAGAACGCAATTACGTAACAAAATGAAGCAATAATCAGCAAAATACCCAGTACATTCGGGATATATTTTGATTTATAGGCAGTATAACCTGCAACAAATATGTGAACCATAAAAAATAGATATCCAACGAGCTTAACGGTTTCATATGTACTTACTTCAACAATCTCTGTCACTAAAGCTAGTAGGCTTATCGCCACAGACCCAACATATAGCAATCGCAGATACCCAGTAAGCATTGCCAAGGTTTTCCCCGATGGTTTTAGAATGACATAAAGTGCAATAGCAATAACAGAGTCCAGCAATAAGACAATTAAATACAAAATTGTCGCTGTTATAAATGAGTCTTTGTTAGTCTCAATATTATCAGCTAGTGCATCAGAATCACCCCCAGGTATAACTAGGTTAGAAAGAATGAAATTATCAACAATCGTCACGAGAATTACCGAAGTTACAAAAGCAATCCCAATTATTCTAGCAGCTTTGTTGATTTCAATGGAATTGATTTTTGAATATTCAAATATATTCATCCAGTCATTCTATATAGTTTTCCCTTATAAATTTTACCTACTTCTTTTTTCTCTTCATTGGTTTTTTTGTTTAGTTCTCCTTTGATTTGAGTTTGTAGTATTTCTTAGGTCTCCCTCGCTTTTGCTTGATTTCATCCATTTCAAGCACCCCTAACTTATCAAGACCCTTGACTATTTTATTTACAAAAGACCGGCTTAGATGAGTTAAGATTGAGTGTAAATCATCAACAGTAAGCCAACCGGTTTGAAGTAATAGTCGAATATCTCGATGAGGATCTTTCATTGATAACTTTTGATCAATAATGTCGACTTTTTCAGAAATGGCAGCTATTTTGTGGCCTAAAGATACCCCTTCATTTGAGTGGCTAAATTCATCCACGGTAAAAGAAGGAACTTCAGAGATAGATTTATCATCTCGTTCTTCTTTTTGATCAGCTAATTCCTCCAGGGTAAGAGAAATATTTTCATTTGCTTCGGCTGTCTTTTCAGATGAGTTAGCTATTTTTTTATGACTTTCAGCCACTTGTCCCGCAAAGTTATTTATAGAATTCATTGAGTTCTCAAGTGTAGAATGAGATTTCTCGAATCCTTCTTCAATATTATTTTTAATATTTTTTTCACATTGGGACAGATTATTTTTTAAATGGGACATCTTATTATCAAGACTATCAACTGCCAGTTCGATGTTTTGATAATTATCATCTATCGAACGGGACACAATTTCAGGTATTTTTTTTATTTCCGAGACAGCAGCTGAAGCTTTCCCACTCATTTTATAGAGAAATTGATTGTAAAGATGAACCAAAGTCCTTTGATCAGTGGAATCTCTGAAAACCCGGATACCCTCAAGAAAAACTTTGGCACTCATCACCCCACCTGGGGCAAGATATTGCCAGACTTTCTCACCAAAGATTAACTCACATCTTACACTATCTTTCTTAGTATAAATACGCTTGATAATACCAAAAAGGAGTTTAACCTCAATTCGTTTAGCAAAATCAAGCTTGAAACCTTCATGATCCCGGTTAAGTTCAATCGATTTGAGGACAAGATCAGGAAAAGAACAACCCCATAAACTACAAAGAGTTTCTAAAGAACCAATAAAATGATCAAGACAACCTTCAAATTTAATAGGGTTATTAGTGCAGCCAACAGTTACTCGAGTACCTTTATTTTTCTTATCAGGAACACAAGTAAACCACCAATCAGAAATACCAAATTCTAAATCATGATAAATCCCCGGAAAGACAATAACAACACCATGAAAAGCGTCATAATCAGTCATAAGATGTGAATAAGCTCGCAAAACATCATCAGAAACTTCATGAGAAAAGTGGGACACGGGAGACACCCCCACCCCCCCACTTGTCCCATTATCTTTATCATCAGTTTGCTCAACTTCTAAGACGGGTAATGAATATACAGCTGCATGAAAGGTACCTTTTTTGACTATCTTATTTTTTTTAGCCATCCTGTTCAAATTGCGTCTTAATGTTCCTCGATTGATTATCCATTTTCGACCATTTAGGGCTTCATTAACAAAATCTGTTATCGATAACCATTTCTGATAATTTACAGAATCCTCCAAGATTCTAATAATCATTTCGGGATAACTATATGGTAATTGGGACAAAAATTGTGTCCCATTTTGACTAGAAGATACTATCTTACCAATCCTCCAAAAACCCATTTATACGGGCACAGATACGGAAAGGTATGCGCATAAGCACGACTATGCGTAAAAAAATTGTTTTACTGACTTTTTGTTTTAGCTCGATTAGGGTTAATCTCTCTCATTCTTTCAAATAAAGGTGAACAAATCATTCTGAAGTTTGAATTATATGATTAATTACTACAGTTTTCGCGCTTTCAAATCCCCCATCTATATGTATTGCACCAACTATAGCTTCAAGCGTTTCAGCGAGGTATCGTTCACCTGTATAATGACGTTCCTTTCTTTCCCCCCTTCCTACACGAAAACAGTCATGAAATGTTATATCAACTGAAATTATGTGTTTTGCAACTATCAAAAGCATTTTTCGATAAAGGCTTTCTTCGTTACACAAACGTTGTCTTAAACTATCTAGAACTCCTTTTTCTTCATATCCAAGTTTAATTATGCCCCATTCTACAACAATCGCATCAATAATTGCATCACCAAGATTTGCTAAGGAATCACGATAAGGTACTGAACCATTTTCAATACTAAATGCCTTAGTTGTCAGTGATTGCAATAATAGTTCTTTATCATTAAAACTATATTTTAATGTTTCTTCAAAATTTGTTGTTATTTCTTGTTTCATTATACTAGTATCCTTAACTTGTTGTATTAAACGATTTCCTATTCTTGTTGATAACTACGCCTTCTCCATTTTTTTTGATTTTAATTAGTTAGGGTTTACAAAAATTATTTATTGCTATTTTACGAAAAAGGTTAAAAAACAGATACACTATTATTAGATAATGCTTCAGCCACACATTAAAGTCGATACAGTTGATCCCTTCTGTATTCTGTCGGGTAACCCAGATCGTGTACCGGTAATTGGTTCCTATCTAAAAGATTGTCAAGAAGTCGCTAGGCATAGAGGACTTATATGCATGAAAGGATACACTCCCAAACAATCTATCCCTGTCACCATACTGACAACGGGCATGGGAACTGGTAGCTCGGGGATAATTCTTGAAGAGGCTTTTAGAGCTGGGGCAAAAAATTTTATCAGAGTGGGATCCACCGGTGCTCTCCAAAATGGAGAAAATATGGGAATAGGTTCAATATTCATTCCATTTGGTGCAATACAAGATGAAGGAACTTCTAATAAAATAATTCCTGGAGAAGTACCTGCAGTGGCTCATCCTGACCTATTTCAATCATTGTGTCTATCAGCTAAAACCTTACAAATTCTCTATCAGACCGGACTTGTTTGGACAACAGATAATTACTATCAGTCGGATGTTTCAATTTTCAAGAAATGGGCTGAGTTCGGAGCCACTTGTGTTGAGATGGAAAGTTCAATGATGATGAGGTTCTGTGCGAGTAAAGGGTATTCTATTAAATCTGCAACTATACTCACTTCAGATGGTAATCTCAATAAGGTTGATAGTATCTATTCTGGAGATATTGTTGAGAACATGAAAAAATTTGAACTTGGTGTTGAGAACACTATTAAAATCACCATTTCAGCTATAGAGCGTTTGAATTCATAATTCAGATCAGCAGTATAACTGAATGCTGGAATTTTTTTATCTTCCTTTTTTCAAGTATTCCGTCCTGAAACTATTAGTGTCCACATACTGCATCTTCTTTGATGGGTAAATAAACTGGTATTTTTCAATTGTTTTTTCTTCCACAGTTTCTTGTACTTTTTCAAGCAGTTTTTTCATCTTTTTCCTTACTGACCTTTCCACTTGGTTAAACATCGTATATAATTGTCTTCCTTCCAATCTTAGATCTCCAAACCTTGTGATTATCTTCCAGTTAGGTAGATCTACTTCTACCGCAGGATTGACTTTACTTTTCTGGTTTAATGAATTTATGAAAGTTCCTTCTGCTTCCATATTTCCATTCCACGGGAAGGTGTAGTGAGCGTGCCTTGTTGTTCTTGTTGGTATAATGTCAAAGGCTATCAATGTCTCTAAATTATTTAACCATTCATGCAGTTCTTTTACCGCATAAGGATTGCTTGCAAAGGTAACTAGGTGTTTTATCTCTCCACTCTCAATTCTTTTTCTGATCTCTAACGGTTCTTCATGGTTGAAGCACTTTTCAACTTCTGAAAAGCCTTTTCCATTAGCTTCTCTTGAGAGATAAAGTAACCCTCCGTTCTTCTTTCCTTCTCTTCCTGTTGCTAGTGCTAAGTTATGAACTGCTTTGATATTCTCTCTGAAACTTAAAATTACTACTCTTTTATCAGAAGCCAGTAATTCTACTAACTCAGAAATATCAAGATCTAGTTCATTTGCTTCATCAGCCATTTTTTGTAAGTCTTCATTATTAGTTATTGATGAAACATAGCTTTGGTCAACTTTCTGCTCATCAACTAGCTTTTTGATCAGATAATTGAGAATTTCAGTTGGTTCTCCTTCATAGTGCTTATCAGATGGGCAAGAAAAGCTTTTTTCACCCAAAGTATAAATCTTTGTTCCTTCTTTTTGAACTATACGAAGATCTACTTCTAAAACTGAATGGAAGAGTGAAGTATCCATCCCTGCTAAAATGACTGCTTCAGCTTTTAGGATATCCCTATAAGTTTCATTTTCTTCAGAGACTATGGAAACGACATTTCTTTTTCCTGAAAGAACTCTTGAGGTTGATGTAACGTTCTTTATACCTAGTCTGTCTGCCGATTGACGTATCAGAAACTGTTCTTCAAGTGTCAAAGAGGGGTTCATTAGTATCGCTACTTCTTCTTCTGGTTGTTCATCAAGTAACTCTCTAACTTCATCAAGTTGAGCTTGAAATTCTACTCTATGAAGTTCAATCCTATCTTCAGTGTAGATGTAGTCATAGAAGAATCGACCCATTTTACAGAGGTGAGGACCATTAAGAGCCCATTTAGGATCTGATTTAATAGAAACAATGGTGTTACCGTATTTATTAACTGCAAGATTGCATCCATACCCACAATTTGAACAAGTTGTGTAGATGATCTTTTCAATTCTTGGGATAGCGTCCAATGTAGGTACTTTGCCGACTAGGGACCCTGTAGGACAAACATCTACACAATCACCGCATGCTATACACTTTGTTTCCGAGAGAGGTATATCGAATTCTGTTGAAATCCTTGCATCGAATCCTCTTTCTGCAATATCAAACACTCCCACTCCTCTAAGGTCATTGCATACTCTTACACATAGACCACATTTAATACATTTTGAAGGATCAAAGATCAAGTATTGATGTGAACGATCTATTATTCTATCTGTAAATTCTCCACCTGCATATTTGCTGATATCTACTCCATACTCGTCAGAGTAAGTCCTTATCTTGCAGTCATCCATTGCATAACATCCACAATTAAGACACCTTTTACACTCTTCTAGAAGATCCATTGGGCTTAAACCGTCATCATACTGTGACCAATTCAAGACTCTTTCCTTGCCGGGATCAATTCTGTTTTCATGTCGTGGAATATCACTTATATCTTCATAGCTTTCATAGAAGTTTTCAGTAGTCATCTGTCTTGTAACTTTCATGGGTTCGATTTCCTTCATTTCTTCTCCTAGAAGGAATTTATCAATGGAGTACGCTGCTTTTCTCCCCATCGCTACTGCTTCAACAACTGTTGCTGGACCAAGGACTGAATCTCCTCCAGCAAAGATGTTGGAGTTACCGGTATACATGGTATCTTCGTCAGCTACGATAGTTCCCCAGCGAGTCATTTCTACTTCATTGTAATCAAGGTAGGTAGATAGAAAATTTTCGACTTTTTGACCGACAGCGGAAATAATTGTATAACCTTTTATTTCAAATTCGGAGTTTTCAATAGGTGTAGGTCTTCTTCTACCGGAGGTGTCCGGTTCTCCTAATTTCATTTTAATGCAGCTAATGCCAACAACATTGTCGTCTTCTATAATTAAAGAGGTGGGGTTAACTAAGAATTGAAAAGTTATTCCTTCTTCCCTTGCTTCCCTTACTTCATGAGGATTAGCTGGCATTTCTTCTTCTGTTCTACGATAAATGACTGATACATGAGCTCCCATTCTAGCAGCTGTTCTTGCACAATCGACTGCAGTGTTTCCTCCACCGACTACTATGACTTCTTTGCCAAGAGTGGTTTTTTTGCCAAGGATAACTCTTCTTAGAAAATCTATTCCTTTAAAGATTTTATGAGATTTTTTAACAGGTAACTTATTACTTCCCCAAGCACCTACTCCTAAGTAAACCGCATCAAAATCTCTTTCAAGCTCAGGTAAATGAATATGTTCACCTAGCCTATGTTCTAATTTGATATTGATTCCAAGGTCGATGATCATTTGAATCTCGGAGTTAAGGGCAAGTTTAGGTAATCTATAACGAGGGATACCATATCTTAACATTCCACCTGGTGCAGTCATTTGCTCGTAAACAACTACTTCATGACCTAATAAGCGAAGATAATAAGCGGCTGAAAGACCTGAAGGACCGGCTCCTATTACAGCGATTTTCTTTCCACTAGGTGGAAGTGTCTCGGTATCTGTATGGGTATACTCTTCAAGATCCTGATCTCCAATAAAACGCTTGATAGAACAAATAGCAACAGGTGAATCCATATCTGCTCTTCTGCAAACATCTTCACATGGCCTAGGGCAGACTCTACCCAGAGTTGATAAGAAGGGTACTTTTTCACGAGTAATTCTGATAGCATCAGGATACCTTCCACCAGAGATAAGAGCTAATTGTGTCTGGATGTCTATTTCTGCTGGGCAAGTTTGAGAGCAAGGAGACATACAATCAGCATTATGATCTGACAAAAGCAGCTCAAGGGCCATTTTTCTAGATTCTAAGACCCTAGGTGAATGTGTCCAGATCCTTTGTCCATCTTGCACCATTGTACCACAAGAAGGAGGAAGTCGTTGCATTCCTTCTATCTCAACTACACATAGAAAACATGAGGTATAAGGTTCCAATTCTTTGATATAACAGAAAGTGGGTATATCTAATCCTTCTTTATTGGCCAGTTCAAGAATAGTCATTGGTTCACTGACATCAATTTCTTCATTGTTAAGTATAACTTTCATCTTAGCTCACCTCAATAGCGTCGTATCGACAAGAAGCGATACACATGTGACACCTAATGCATTTATCATCAATGATAACAAAAATTCCATGTTCTTCCCTCCACAGATCTACGTCTCCCTTCCTTTTAGTTCCGATAATAGCATCAGAAGGGCAAACTCTTACACATGATCCACAGCCAACGCAACCATCAATTATTTCATAGGTAATTAGAGCCTTACATGACTTAGCTGGGCATCGTTGCTCTGTAATATGAGCATCATACTCTTGTCTGAAATATCTAATAGTGGTAAGTACCGGATTAGGGGCTGTTCCACCAAGGGCACAAAGAGAGGAGTTTTTAATAGTTGTTCCAAGCCTTTCAAGCTCTTCAATATCCCCAACCTTACCTTTTCCATCACAAATATTGTTCAATATCTCAAGCATTCTTTTAGTGCCAATACGACAGAAAGTGCATTTTCCACAGCTTTCTTGTTGAGTGAAGGATAGGAAAAATCTTGCTAAGTCAACCATACAAGTAGTCTCATCAGCAACAATCATACCTCCAGAACCGACAATAGCACCTGTTTCAGTTAAAGTTTCATAATCGACCACAGTATCAAGGAGTGATTCAGGTAAACAACCACCACTGGGACCACCTAATTGAACAGCTTTGACTTTTTTGTCATCTTTAATACCATCACAGATATCACAGATAATGTTTCTAAGGGACATACCCATAGGAACTTCAACTAAACCTCCATTACGTACTTTTCCAGCAACAGAAAAGACCTTGGTACCTCTTGACTTGGCAATACCATATTCATAGTATTTAGCTCCACCATGAAGGATAATATATGGAATATCTGCTAATGTTTCAACATTATTAATAGTGGTTGGTTGACCGAAAAGACCTTTTTGAGCAGGATAAGGGGGACGTAGACGAGGCATTCCTCGAGCACCTTCGATAGATTGCATGAGTGCTGTTTCTTCACCGCACACAAAAGCTCCTGCTCCCTCAAAGATTTCAAGGTCAAAATCAAACCCTGACCCCATAATATTATAACCCAAGTAACCCTTTTCACGGGCCTGGTCAATTGCTATTTGTAGCCTTTCAACAGCTAAAGGATATTCCGCTCTACAGTAGATATAGCCTTTTTCGCACCCCATAGAATATGCAGCAAGCATCATTCCTTCGAGAACAGCATGGGGATCACCTTCTAAAACAGCTCTGTTTGCAAAAGCTCCAGGATCACCTTCATCTGCGTTACAGATGATATATCTTGGTTCATTAGGATTATTAGCTGCAAACATCCACTTCATTCCTGTTGAGAAACCTGCTCCTCCTCTTCCTCTTAACCCCGATTCTTTTACTTCTTCGATTACTTCTTCTTTTGTCATCTTATCCAGTGCTTTTCTTATTGCTTTGTATCCATCTACTTCTTCGTAGGCTTCTATTGATTCTGGATCAATGAATCCACAATTTCTTAAGACAATTTTAACTTGTTGTGCAAAGATCGGGTCTGTATTAATTAGTAATTCATCTATTGGTTGTCCTTCGATTAAATGTTTTTGGACAATTTGTTGTGTTTTTTTCTTATCTATTTTAGTATATCTGTAGACTTTCCCTTCATCATCTATAACATCAACTATTGGTTCAGCAAAGCATATCCCTAAACACCCAGTTATTGAAAGTTCTATTTTTTTATCTTCCACTAATTTGCTTATTTCACTTTCAAACTCATCATAAACCACTTGTCCTCCGGCTGAGATTCCACAGGAAGCAAGCCCTACCCTAACTTTCATTTTCTTCCTCCTTCCTTATTGCTTTAATTACTTTAATTGCCTTTGTTGGAGTTAATCCTGCATGGATTTCTTTATTGATCATCATAACAGGGGCAAGTGAACAGCAGCCTAAGCAAGCAACTTCTTCGATGGTGAATAACCCATCTTCTGTTGTTTCTCCTTCATTTATTCCAAGTTCTCTTTCTACAGCTCCAAGCACTTCTCGGGCTCCATTTACATGACAAGCCGTACCCATACATATTAGTATGTGGTATTTTCCCGACGGTTCAAACTTGAATTGAGCAAAGAAAGTAGCAACTCCGTAAACTTCTGCTGGAGGAACATTGAGTTTAGCAGCAATTGCATAAACTCCTTCTCGAGTTACGTAACCAATTTTTGTTTGCAAGATTTGCAGCATTGGTATTAAATTTGATTTCTCTTCATTGAAATCTTTAAGAACTTCTTCAGTGGTAAGAGTTTCGCTCAAGATGAATTTCACCTATTTTTAAACTGATACTTAAGGTAACGTTATCCTAACATTTAATCTTAAATAAAAAACTAGCTATTAGTGAAATTTCTTAAGACTAAAGCTAGTAGATAGAAAAAACCAACTTTTCAGTTTGTCAAATGAATAGTTGATTTAATTCTCAAGCATAACTTCTAATGTAGCTAGGAATTTTGCAGTTAGTGGTTTCTGATTATAATCTAATAATTTTTTTTCTTTCTTTTAAAATAAACTAAAACATAAAGGCAACTAACAAACGAAATGAATGGATTTTCTGACCATCCCAGTTCAAATTTCTCTGATCGTCTAAGAGGTTGTTCATCATCCAAAGTATCATCAACTGTATTAAATGGTGCTCCGGGATATGGTACCATCTGTTCATTTAATGGACAGTAATCTTCAGCCTCTGTAGGACCACTTATTTTATAGCTTCCTGACCCGGAGTAGTCTGACCAATAATTACCTGTGTTTGCCTCTAGATTGCACCATAGGTTGTTTCCCCCATACTCATATGCTTGTAAATAATTATCAATGAATTTGTTATTAAAAATTAAATTATTACTTGAGTATATGGCATAGATTCCATAATTGTTCAATGCTAATCGATTATATGTTATATCGCAATAACTTGAATATTCAAGATGTATTCCTCTAATATTAAACATAAGAGTATTATTGATAATTAATGTATTTTTTGTCTCATGAATTATTATTCCTTCTGTATTATACATACAAAGGTTATTTTCTATAACTGTACCAATAACTTCACTTACAAGAGATATACCGAACCAGTTAAAACTACAATTATTGCTATATATCTTAACATTTTGAAGTGAATTAACACACGAAATCCCTGTATTAGAGTGAAAACACGAGTTGTTATAAATATCAATATTTTTTGAGTAACATAATTTTATTGCCTCAAAACAACCTATCAAAGTGTTATTTCTGATTATTATATCGTAGCAATCTACAAGAATTATTCCTGCTGAACAATTACTGATAACTTGATTTTCCACTATAATCTCTGAGCAACTTACGAGGAACAGTTGTCCATAGTTTTCTGTAAGAGTTATGTTATTCTCGTAGGTTATCCATCCAAGAGGAAGACCATTTACAGTGTTATTGTAAACATTCAACTTATCTAGACTATATACTTGTGCTGTAAAGAAGAATATACCTGAATTAACGAATTTATTATTCGCAATTGTCCCTTCAAATGCATAATTTGAAAGGTATAGTCCCCATCGGCTGCTTTGGTTAAAAACATTATTTGTAACCACTAAACCCGGATTATTTGCTTCATCTGTCACACGTGCGTCTTGCTCAAAGTAGTTGTCGTGAATCGTAATATTATTGGTAAAATATAGTGAAATACCTGAGTACTCTCCACCTAGAAAAGAGTTGTTACAGAACAAATTGTTAGATGTTCGATAAAGATGAATCATGTTTTTAAGTTTGAAGAAATCATTATCTAATATTTGATTATTATCTGAATCAATTAAATCTAAACTAGAAAAGCTATTTACCATGCTATTATTGAAAATCTTCAAACCATTACTATTAACGATCATTATATCAAAAGTATTATCCTGGAAAATATTATTCTCTATCTTAGCTGTTTCATTGGCTATATTTTCTAATCTTATTCCACCAGAATATGGTATGTATGATGTGTTTGATTTAAATAAACATTCCTTGATTATAAAATAAACAGTTGTTCCGCTAATAAAAACAGCTTCTTCCGTATAGTTAAAGTTCCACCCACTTATAATGAATGGATCATTTTCAGTTCCAGTTCCATTAGAAGCTATTTCAGCAAGTTCTTCATCATTGTTTATCAGTATAGGTTCGTGAAAGGTATAATTTAATAAAAGAGGTATTTCTGCTAAATAATCATCTGATAAGCCATTTGCTACGTTTG
>DAOWED010000234.1 GCA_030638685.1 Candidatus Heimdallarchaeota archaeon
CCAATAAAAAGTTGTTTTTATGCTGCTGATTGTTTAATCTGATCAAAAGAAATGATCTTTACGCTGGATGGTTTTTCAGATATTTTTCCTAAAATAGTAGCAATAACGTAATTAATATTGTTACTTACTGCAGTATCTACTATTCTTTGTGTCAAAATACCATCATAAATTACTGCTCCAACATTTTGAGTTTCAGTTAATAATTTTGCGAGATTGAAAGAGGTTGTTCTTTCTATTTCAGCTAAGTCATTGTTCAATAAAATAGCTTCCATTGAGTTACCAAGCTCATTAACAGCATTACGAATTTGTTCCGGAACTGTCACTTTAATTCTAGCAGGCTTTCTTCTTTCACTCCTTGAAGATGGTCTTGTAGAGGGTCTTCTTCTGGAATCATCTCTTCTTTGGAAATCTCCCCTTTGACGGGAATCTCCTCTTTGACGAGAATCGCTTCTTTGACGGGAATCATCGCTTCTTTGACGGGAATCATCTCTTCTTTGGAAATCTCCTCTTTGACGGGAATCATCTCTTCTAGACTCTTTGGTTCTATCTCTAGGAGTCTTAATCGTTGTTTTAACGCCTCTTGTGGATGTCTTTGGAGTTCTTACAGATGCTTTAGCAGATCGAACTGATGGTCTTTCGCTTCGAGCTGAAGGTCGTTCACTTCGTGATCTTGCAGTTCTTGTTGATTTAGACGGTCGTTTATCTACTTGTTTTCTAACTGGTCTTTCTCTACCTCTGGGGCGATATACTTTCTTTTCATCGGCATACATTGTAATTGGTTTGCCTCTATCATTTCCTGTTAGAAAGACTGCTTCAGTAACATCGACGGGATGCTCCATAATGCTTTCAAGCTCATCAATGGAAAGGTCTTCGACTTCTTTCCCAAGAGGAGCACGAGCAACTCTATCAATATCGCATCCTACTTGAAGAAGCTCTTTTAGGATGAAATCCCCACCTCTATCTCCATCTAAGAAAGCTGTAGCTGCTTTCGATTTGCAGAGTTTGATTACTGTCTTTGGAACTTGAGTGCCTTCAACTGCAATAGTATTAGTTATACCTGCTTTCATGAGGTTAATAATATCTGCACGACCTTCTACTATAATTATCTCATCAGAACCAGCTAAAGTTGGTCCTGCTGGACAAGAGTCGGGTCCGTATTTCTTAACTGATCCCATTCTTGAAGAGCGTGATACTTGATCCGCTATCTTAAAGGATTCTGGATTAACCTGTTGTGCCCAATTTTTGACGATTTGAGAAGCTCTAGAAACAATTGTCTCTCTTTTCTCAATTCTTACGTCTTCAATATTGTTAAGTGTGAATTTAGCGTTGCATGGTCCGACACGATCTACAGTTTCAATTGTTGCAGCTAAAATAGCTGTTTCAACTCGATCTAAACTGGAAGGAATTATCAGTTTACCTTTTGTTACTCCCTGTTTACTTGAAACTTGAACACCAATTCGGCCAATTCGACCAGATCGTTGGAGTTCTCTTAAATCCAAATCTTCAGTTAGTAATCCTTCTGTTTGACCAAAAACTGCACCAATAATGTCAGGTCTGTCAACGACGCCTTCAATCTCTATTGTACATATTAAACGATATTTAATCGTTGAATCTTCTGTTTTACCTAGGCCCATAATGACCACTTTATTTTTTTATCAATCAATGATTAATAGTTTTCAAGGTATTGTACCTTTTCCTTACCCTTTTCAACCAAGGTTTTCTTGAACCTTTATTGCACTCTAACAATATTAATTTTTTTACCAGCTAATTCCTGGATATCTATTAGAGTAGTGTTTACTGATATTCGCTTCAATTTAATGATAATTGATTTTTTTAGTTATTTATTATATGAATAAATGTAATTGTGAGTAATTTACTATCGATTTTTAACATTGATCGATTTTTCTATGTTTTAAATAGACATTATCGAAGTTAAAAGACTTATGATTCAGATAAATTAAGAAAAAAAAGCAGAAAGATGAAAGATTTGCAGATAAAAAGGCCAAGGTTCATTTTTAGATTTTGAATGAAAATAACTTTACCTCTCTTAACTTAAACTCCTACTTATGGAACGAATTTCACTAAATTGATTATTGGCGGATGAAACTGTTTCTAGGTAATACCATAAAACTAAAAGAAAAGTACGAGAATAGTATTGTGCCTAGATCGAGGACGCTGTGAGAGAAATCAATGAACTAGCGTGCAAACATAGGTACTCAGCCATTAAGCTCTTTTTGGCGCTTAATGGCATTATTTCAAAAGGAAGAGAAAAATAACAAAACAAAGGTTATTAATCAGCTAAGCAGAAGAAAGTGTGATAGAAGGGCAGTGGTCTAGCGGCTATGAGAAAGTAAAAAGCACTTTTAGTTTCTAGCTTACGCTTCGCTCACACCGAAGATATCGTGTGTTCAAATCACACCCGCCCTACCATCTTTTAACATTATTGAATCTCTTCAATTGAAATTTTTGTGTAACAAATAGGACACTTTCCCTCTTCTTTAACATGCTTCTCAATACAGTTTTTGTGAGTTTCTCCAAAACAATCTGGACATTTTCCAAGATGGTCATTTTCTCTTATTGGTAAACTGCACACCACACATAATCTAGAATAAACCTTCTCCGTTCTTTCATTATTTTCAGGCTGGATCGTTTGAACCGGTTGGAAAGCTTTAGTTTGACCCTTTTCTGTGTGAGAATACACCTTTTCTTGTTTAGTCGCTTTTTTTCCTTCAAACCTATTGCTTAATGAAGTAAAGCTAAATGCTTCACTGCCATAGATTTCTATTCTTGTAACACTCCATGGAATCACAAAACTAAGAAAAAAACTTGATACAAAAAGAATTGCCGCAAAAGAAATCTCTCCAATCTCAGAATTTTGTAAGATTACAATCATCAAAGTAAATCCTATCCCTATCAATGAAAAGATGAATAACGATACTGCTGTAATTTGTGTGTAAAAAAGCTGGTTTTCTTTGTTTCTTGAACGATCAATATTAAACGAAAATAAACCAAAGAAAGAAACTTCACGAGTAGCTTCACGATTCAACCAAATTTTTACAATTATAGCATTTAACACTCCGAAAGAAAAAGCAATTGATAATGCTAAACCTATTTTTGTGCCATTTAACGGTGTTTCAAGTAATATTATACTGATCATACCGTTTATTCCCATAATTATTCCTACAAATAAGATTACTCTATTAATTTGAAAAAATGCAGGAGGAGCAATGAATCTTGAGCTGAAGAAAATAAAGATAATGAAAAAATAGAAAACTGCTATATCTGGGAATGAAAAGGAAAGGATGGCAATTACAGAAAAGATAGTTATTCCTAAGTTAGCCATTTGTGCTGAGTATTTTCTTTCAACACTAGTTCTGGTATCTATTGTTAGAAATGACTCAGGTTTACTGTTGATAAATAACCTGGGAAGAAGATAAAAACCCATGATAAAAAGGCTTAGAATATTAATTGGGTTTGTTAATTGCATGAAATCACCACAATACCTTTCTTTCTTGATATTGTCTCTTATTATATTTGTTTGAAAATCATCATAAAAAGTTGTCATTTTGAACAAAATTAAGTAAAAAAATCTTCTACTCGTTATAAAAGAAATTGCTAATGTGGTAAGATTTAAGTGACTTTTTGATAAGCCTATCTTGGTTGTGTAAAAGAAATGAAAGATGATATTAGACATATTTTCCGTGCTTATGATATTCGAGGGAAATTTAACGACGAGCTTACTCCAGAAGCAATGACGAGAATAGGGGCAGCTTATGGAACATACTGTAGAAAAAAAGGATTTGATGAAGTAGTAGTCGGGGGCGATGTAAGAGGAAGTACCGAGTGTTTAATCAATGCTTTAATTTCAGGGATAACTTCAACTGGAATCTCCGTTTCAATAATCTCGCGAGCTCCGTTAGGTCCAGTTCTTTTTAATGCGTGGTATTTGAAGAAAGGAGCTTCTGCTTTTGTAACAGCTTCTCATCTTCCACCCGAGTTCAATGGAGTGAAGTTTTACTTTGGTGATGGAGTAGGTTTTTCAACAGAACAAAACGAAGAAGTTTATTCACTTTTTTACAAAGAAGAAGAATGGGTAAGAGCTAACTATGATGAAGTAGGGAAAGTAGAACACATAGATGCTTTTGAAAAATACTACAGCTTCGTAACAGAGAATTTTACGCTTCCAAAGATGAAAGTAGTAGTAGATTGTGGAAATGGTGCTTCTTCCCTTGTTTTTCCTCAATTATATGAAAAACTAGGTCTTGAAGTAAAAACCATCTTTGGTGAACCAGACCCAAGTTTCCCAAACAGACCATCTGAACCAAATGAAAAGACACTTACTAGATTAACAGAAGTAGTTCAAGAAGAAAAGGCTGATTTCGGAGTGGGTTTTGATGGAGATGGAGACAGATGTGTATTAGTAGATAACAAGGGAAGAGTCGTTTCCGGAGACGTAACTGGTGTTTTACTTGGAAAATCTCTAGCCCCAAAGAAAGGTTCAGAAGTATTGATCAATGTAGAATGTTCATCATTGATTAAATCAGAATTGGAAAAAGACGGTCTTATCGTTTCATATATCCCTGTAGGTCATGCAACTTTAACCTATGAAGCAGCAAAAAGAAACGCGGTTTTGGGGATTGAAAGCTCAGGACACATGGTTATTCCTTCAATTTTTCCATTTGATGATGCTTTGATTGTTCCTCTAGTAGTTGCAAAATTAATTGGAGAAAAGAGTTTAGCAGAACTTGCTGATGAAATCCCAACCTATCACAAAGCAAGATATGATCTTATTACAGGTGACAAAATAAAATTCAAAGTAATAGAGATAATTGCAGAACGAATCAAAGATAGTCAATTCAATAAGATCACAACAATGGATGGAGTAAGAGTAGACACTGAAAGTGGGTGGGCATTAGTAAGAGCATCAAATACTTCTGCAAAGATAAGAGTAACTGTTGAATCAGCAGATGAAGCTGAATTTAATGAGCTTTCAGATTTTTTCAAGCAGATGGTTAATAAAGTTAAAGAAGAAATAATTACATAAGGTCCAAAAATGAGTTTGCCAAACGACCCATTTATTTTTAGAACTTCAGGAATCAGAGGAATTAGCAACATAGAAATCACTTCAAAGTTCGTATTGGAACTCGGACAAGCGATAGGTAATCATTTAGGCAAAGGAAAGTCTATTGCAGTAGGAAGAGACAACAGAAGGTGCTCACAACAGATAGAGTATGCAATTATCTCCGGATTGTTATCAGAAGGAGTAAATGTTCACCAGTTTGATGACGCCTTACCCACACCAGCAGTGGTTTCTGCAATAAAAGACCATGAATGTGACGCTGGGATAATGATTACTGGATCACATCTTCCACCTAACCAAAACGGGGTGATTTTTTTTGGAAAAGAAGGAACCTATTTCTCTGGAGAGTTACCAAAAAGCCCTAATCCTAACTCTTTACCTTGGGATGAAATCGGAGATGTAATGACACACTTAAACCAGTCCGAAAAATACTTGGAAAGAATGAGACTTTTTGCTCAAAAATACCTTCCTAAAAAACCTCATTTGGA